>DAOUMT010000181.1:0-13884 GCA_034409195.1 Dehalococcoidia bacterium | reverse complement strand
TCCATGCTCGAAGCAGATACCTTAACCGCCAGCACCGAGACTTCTTTGACCTTCTCAACATTAATAATTAGCGATTCCGCTGTCTCTTTAGATAGCTGACGCTCCAGAACAACAGCGCGCTTGCGCTCCGAGTCCAGTTCCTCCAGGGTACTGGCTATCTTACTCTCGATATTAGCCGCAGGTACCTGAAGCTGCTGAGCAATCTTCTCCAGCGTGGAGGTACGCTCCTCGATAAGCTTCTCCGCTCCCCTGCCGGTCACCGCCTCGATGCGGCGCATGCCGGAGCCGATGCTGCCCTCGCTGACTACCTGGAAGAAGCCGATATCCCCTGTGCGGTCCAGGTGAGTGCCGCCGCAGACCTCAAAGCTAACATGCGACTTCGCGCTTCCTATTTTCACAGTCCTGACGACATCGCCGTACTTCTCGCCGAAAAGGGCGATAGCACCTTCAGCCACCGCCTGGGTATAGGACATTTCCTTCTTGGTCACCGGCAGGTTCTGTCGTATATTCTCGTTCACAATTCGCTGTATCTGACTCAGCTCCTCTTTAAGAACCGGCGCTTCATAGGTGAAGTCGAATCTGAAGCGGTCAGGAGCCACCAGAGACCCGGCCTGATGCACCTGGATGCCCAGGACCTTCCGCAAAGCAGAGTGAAGCAGATGCGTGGCAGTATGATTGCGCGCTATGTCAAGGCGGCGTTTTTCATCTACTTTGGCCTCGACAATATCATTTACCGATATCGTTCCTTCAACCACCTTGCCAAAATGAACTACGAGCTCACTATCTTGCTGAGTAACCTTAACGGTACTAGTGACTTCAACTCTACCCTTTTTGCCACTAATTTCCCCCTTATCACCCACTTGACCACCCATTTCTGCATAGAAAGGTGTCTCAAGCAATACAATTCCTACTTCTTGGCCTTCGGACACGGAATTCACACTGCTCCCAGACCATTTACTTCCAAGAAGCAAGAGCACAACTGAAGATCCATGTTTAAGTGATTTGTAACCAACGAAATCAGTGCTAGGTGGAAGAGCAACTAAAGAGAATCTCGCGCTAACATCAACATGGGCAGTAAACTTGTGCGCCGCCCGCGCACGCTCCCGCTGTTGCTCCATCTCGGCCTCGAACCCCTCCATATCAATAGATAAGCCATTGTCAGCAGCTATCTCCGCAGTAAGCTCTGCAGGAAAACCGTAGGTATCGTACAACTTGAAAATGTCCTCGCCGGATATCTTTTTATCTGACTTGGCTTTAGCCTGCTCCACAAGCTGATTGAGCATACTCAGGCCCGTGCTCAGTGTTTCGCCGAATCTCGCTTCCTCCGTGCCAATCACTTTCAGTATAGTCTCGCGGTTTTTCACCAACTCGGGGTAGACATGCCCCATCCGGGCGTTGACCTCTTGGGCTACCTCGCCCAGGAAAGGCTTATCCAGGCCCAGAGTCCTGCCGAAGAGTGCGGCACGCCTGAGTATACGCCGCAACACATAGCCGCGTCCTTCGTTGGAGGGAATCACGCCGTCCGCTATCAGGAACGTTACAGCCCGTCCGTGCTCCGCTACTATCCGCATGGCACGGTCTGACTTCTCATCTTCGCCGTATTTCCGCCCTGCCAGTTGTGAGATTCGTTGAACGATCGGCGCAAACAGGTCGGTATCGTAGAAGGAGCGTTTGTCTTGAATCACTGTCGCCGTACGCTCCAGCCCCATGCCAGTATCTATATTTTTCCGCGGCAAGGGAGTGCGCTTTTTCTGAGCGTCCTGGTAATACTCGGTAAATACCAGGTTCCATATCTCTAGAAAACGGCCGCAGCCGCAGCTCGGCGAGCAATCGGGCCCGCAGCTAAGCTGCTCTCCGAAATCGTAGTGAATCTCGCTGCAGGGCCCGCAGGGGCCGGTCTCACCGGCAGGGCCCCAGAAGTTGTCTTTCTCTCCGCAGCGAATGATGCGCTCCGTACCCACGCCCACATCCTGCCAGTAGCCGAAGGACTCGTCATCATCAAGGAAAATGGTTATCCAGAGCTTCTCCCTGGGTATCTTGAGCCAGTCCAGCACAAACTCCCAGGCCCAGGATATCGCTTCTTTCTTGAAATAATCGCCGATGCTGAAATTGCCCAGCATCTCGAAAAAGGTCAGGTGCTTGAAATTGCCCACCGAGCCTATGTCAGTGGTGCGGAAGCATTTTTGACACGATGCCAGTCGGGGCGAGGGAGGTACTGCATCTCCGGTAAAATAAGGCTTGAATTGCACCATGCCCGCGCTGGTCAATAAGAGCGTGGGGTCGCCATGGGGAATTAGAGAGGAGCTGGGGGTAACCAGATGCCCTTTTTGCTCAAAAAAAATAAGGAACTGTTTCCTGAGTTCATCACCAGTCATTTTTTCTCCAGTAATTTATATCTTTACTCTTGGGGATTTTAGAATAAGTCCAGCTACATGTCAATTTAAGAGCAGTGTTCCACCTGCTATGTTCGCCAACTTTTGAACTTACCTCACTCCCTCCGTGTACCCTGTGGTTAGAACTGCCCTAATCGTGACTCGGTTGACAAGCTGAGCTTGATATGCTAATTTTGAGGCATGCAAATGCCACAAAAGCCGGGACACGCGAGTGACCAGCTCGTAGATTTATACCAAGAATTGCTCGCCGAAAGGCGGCTTATCCTCGTCAGCAATCGAGGTCCCGTTGAATATCGGGTTGCACCGAACGGAGAATTACAGCTAAACCGCGGCACCGGCGGAGTGGTGACTGCTCTCAGGGGTATCAGCAAGCATGTCGAGGTCACCTGGATTGCCAGTACTATGGGAGAAGGCGATCGTCTCGCTGCCTCCGGTCAAAGCGGACGCTTCCAGGTAGCACTGCCAGGACAGAGGCTTTATCTCCGCTTTGTTACCTCCCCCCGCAATGTCTATCATAAATACTACAATCTCTTTTGCAACCCGCTGCTCTGGTTTCTGCAGCATTACATGTGGAACTCACCTTACACTCCTAATGTCGATGCCAAGGTTTACGACGCCTGGAACAATGGCTACGTCGCAGTTAATCGCGCCTTCGCTCAAGCCGTTATCGACGAGGCATCGCATGACAGGACGCCCCCATTCGTGATGATCCACGACTACCAACTATATCTGGTCGGAGGCTATATTCGCCAGGAGATGCCCAACGCCATCTTACAGCACTTCATTCATATCCCCTGGCCTGCCTCCAGCTTCTGGCATCTTTTCCCCGACCCTATGCGCAGGGCAATCATGGAGAGCCTCTGCGCTGCTGACATTGTTGGCTTGCAGACCAACCGTGATGTACATTATTTCCTGCATAGCTGTGAAATGTTCCTCGAAGGAGCCAAGGTCGATTATGAGAGCCACACTGTTGTCCACGGGGGCCGCAAAACCCAAGTAGCCTCGTATCCTGTGTCAGTCGACCTCGCTGCACTACACAGAATAGTCCGCTCGCCCCGCGTCCAGGAGTACGAAGAGAAGCTGCGTCCCTACCTTGGCGAGCAAACCATAGTGAGGGTCGACAGGGCAGAACCGAGTAAGAATATCGCCCGCGGTTTAAAAGCCTTCGCCATGCTGCTGGAGCGTTATCCCCAATTTGTGAACAGGGTCAAGCTCATCTGTTTTGTGGTTCCCTCCCGTTCCGGGATAAAGCAATATGAAAGGTACACCCAGGAGATATTCGATTCTGTAGAGGCGCTAAATGCTAAGTATGGTAGGGAAGGATGGCAGCCGGTAAGACTTTTCTTTGAAAATAACTATGCCCAGTCGATAGCAGGGATGCGTCTTTACGATGTGCTCCTGGTAAACCCCGTAATCGACGGCATGAACCTGGTAGCCAAGGAAGGTCCCGTTGTCAACGCAAGAAACGGCGTACTTGTATTATCAGAGTCTGCCGGCGCCTATGAGCAACTTAAGGGAAACGTTATCCCTGTAGCTCCGGCAGATCTGGAAGGGACCACCCAGGCGCTCTACGAAGCGCTGACGATGGATCCTGCAGAGAGGAAAAGGAAAATCGAGGCACTCAGGAAAGGTATCGAAGAAGAAGATATCACAGCGTGGCTTTACCGTCAATTCAGAGACCTCAGGAATCTCGCCTGTCAACTCCCCCTTCTTCTGCACGCTTGAAAAGGACCTGCATCAGGCAAAGTGTTATCCTCTAACCGCGTTAATACTCTTTAGAGCTCCCCAAAGTTTCGGAGATGTTGCATCCTCAAGCCCACAGTGTTAATCTATTGTGACTCAATTTCCCGGACAAAATTAGAAGAGGGAAAGTGAAGCTCGCCAAGCGCCAACTGGGGTTTCTTCTGTATGGCATTATTTTTTGGCTCCCCGTCGCCATAGTGGTCCTGGTTTGGGTCTATATTTTTGGAGACCTGGAACACTATGGCCACGTATTCCTCACTCTTTTTATTCCGGATCGGTTCGCTTATACGGGTCTGGGAATAGTGTTCTGGCTGGTAATCTTCTTCTTGACCGGCATCCTATTGAAAACTACTTCGATAGGCAACTTTTTCTCAGGGATTCCCTTTGTAGGAACCTTCTTTAGAAGAGGCGGAGAAATAATCACCATCGACACATTAGCAAGTATGACGCCATGCCTTTTTCTTTACTCACCGACCTGTCCTTCCTATGGATGGATACTTTCGGAAGAAAAGGTTAGATTAAATACTGAAAAGGCTGACTTCGGTCTGGTTAATGTTTATTACCCCAATGTGCCTACCATACTAACGGGCCAGGTTTATTCAGTGAGGAAAGAGACTGTTATCAAACTAGGCAACCCCTCGAGAGAAATAATCGACGTCCTGCTTTACGGGCTGAGGAGGCCGGAAGATATTCAATATATCCCCTGGGAAGGCGAGACAGAAGAGTCGTTCAAGGAAAGAGCCGAGCGTTTCGGCTTAATTCAATTACCTATCAGACCTCAATAGCAATGGCGTTTCTAGCCAGCTGCGGCAAGAGCAATCATCCTCAGGAGCCTCAAAGCCGAAATTATGTCAACGTGCTCAACTGGGGCAGGTTTGAAACCTGCCCCTACAAAAGCTTCTATCAAACCCTCACTACATTTGGGCTTTGGGCCGGTACTGAATAGCCTCGGCTAAGTGGCTGGCCGAGATGGTCTCAGCGTCTGCGAGGTCAGCGATAGTGCGGGCCAGCTTGAGGATGCGGTGGAAGGCACGCGCCGAAAGGCATAATTGCCTCATCGCTGCCTGAAGCAGGCTCTGCGCCGAGGGTTCGACCTGGCAGAACTCGCGCACCTCGAGTGGCGTCATGTCTGCGTTTGCTGCCAGCTTTGTCCCATTGAATCGCCTGCGCTGAACGGAACGCGCTTGCTCAACGCGCTGTTGCACTACCTCGGAGCTCTCACCCATCCGGTCATCGGCCAGCTTCTCATAATCAATTCGGGGAACTTCAACAAAGATATCGATACGGTCCAGCAGCGGCCCGCTGATGCGCTTCTGGTAGCGAGAGACCACCACCGGGGAACAGGTACATGGCTTCACAGGGTCTCCGTAATAGCCGCAGGGGCAAGGGTTCATCGCTCCCACCAGCATGAAGTTCGCCGGAAAGGTGACGCTGCCCTGCGCCCGGCTGATAGTCACTATCTTGTCTTCCAGAGGTTGACGCAAGACCTCGAGGTCGGTTTGGCCGAACTCGGGAAGCTCATCGAGGAAGAGAACACCGCGATGGCTCAGGCTTATCTCTCCAGGCCTGGGCCAGCGGCCGCCGCCGACCAAGCCAGCATGAGAAATAGTATAATGCGGTGACCGAAAAGGGCGCTGTCGGACGAGCGGTATGTCCTGGGGAAGAAGCCCGCTCACGCTATAAATTTTGGTGACCTCTAAAGCTTCTTCGATGTCCATCTGGGGCAGAATGGACGGCAGCGAGCGTGCCAGCAGAGTTTTGCCGCTCCCCGGCGGGCCGCTCATCACCAGGTTATGCCCACCGGCAGCAGCTACTTCCAGTGCACGCTTCACATGCTCCTGGCCTTTGATGAGAGAAAGATTGGTCAATGAGGCGGGCTCTTCAGTCGCTTCAAGCGCGATATCATCCGCTACGCAGCTTGAAATAGGCTCTACCCCACGGAGATGCCCCACCAGTTGAGATAAAGAGGAGACCGGGATAATTGTCACACCTTTAATTAGAGAGGCTTCTCTGGCATCTGCGGCAGGGACGAAAACCGTGGATATTCCCTTGTCTTTAGCCAGACCGACCATAGAGATGATACCATGAGTATGCCGCAGACTGCCATCGAGGGAGAGCTCACCCAGGAAAAGCATCTGTGAGGCATCCACCGAGACCTGCTCAGAACTGATAATGATGCCCACTGCAATGGGAAGGTCATAAGCAGGACCGGCTTTTTTAAGGTCGGCTGGGGCAAGGTTTACCGTTATCCTACGCATAGGGAAATAGCATCCCGAATTTCTGACAGCCGAGCGGACCCTCTCCCTGGCCTCTTGCACTGCCGTATCCGGCAGACCAACTATGTTCACCGCAGGCAGGCCGCCCAAGATGTCTACCTCTACTTCTACCTCTTGAGCGTCAAGACCGACTACCGCAGCCGTTTTCACCTTCGCTAACATAACGTAAGGCCGTCTCCTTCCGTAAACAGCTGCCCTATTATAGCAGTTACATTGTTACGATACAATTGTACGATAGGCGTCGGAGACAAAATTTCCGGAGGACGTCCACCGCCACAACCTTCCCCAACTAGTACACTGGCCTGCCCAGCAGGTTATCACATTGACCGTTTATAAACTCAACCCCCTTACTTTTACCGTAAACGTTTAGCCAGATAGTACTATTGTTCTCAGAGTATGGTCTGAATATAATGCTGAATGGGTAACGCAGAATCCAAACTTATCAAAAGGTAATCATGGCAGAATTCTTGACTACTCAGGGCACCTCTTACTATCTCGAAAATATTATAATTAATGCCAGTGAACGGCTCATATTGGTTTCGCCGTATTTGAATATTAGCGCGAACTTTATGGCCAGGTTACAGGATGCAGATAAACGCAAGGTCGAGATAATCCTGGTCTATGGCAAGGACGAACTCAAACCACAGGAAAAACAGAAACTCAGTGAGTTGCAGCTGCAGCACCTTTCCCTTTACTATCACAAAAACCTCCATGCTAAGTGCTACTTAAACGAAGGTCTAATGGTTATAACCTCCATGAATATGCACGACTTCTCCGAGAAGACGAATCGTGAAATGGGGGTCCTGGTACGAAAAGACCTGGACAACCAGATATACAATGATGCCCTTAAGGAAGTGGAGTCCATAATTGATTCGTCAGAAGAAAACGGTAAAGAAACAAAGAGCAAGCCGGAAAAGCCTGCCACCAGTGGCCGCCAACCTAAATCGCAAAGCAGTTTTGTTACGGCAGGAAAGGCCATTCTGGATCGGGTAGGTGCATTGGCCATTGGTTTTGCGAATCCGTCTGTTGAAGGGCACTGTATAAGATGTGGCCGAAAAATCAACTTAGACCCTGAAAAGCCATACTGTTCAGAATGCTATGGTAAATGGGCTACTTGGAAGAATCCTTCGCACACGGAACATTATTGTCATTGTTGTGGGAAGGATGACATGAGCAGTATGCTCTATCCGTTATGTCGGTCTTGTTATCAGAAGAATCATCGCTAGACGATCCTCTCTCGATCATCATTTGCTGTTCATTTATCGTTTTGGAGTGAAATCATTCGCTTCACCGCTTCGCGCGACACCCTATACTTCTTGGGAAGCTCGCTAGTCTCTTCTCCTTGATCTGTTCCTCGAGGTCATTCTATTTTCGGCATGGCTATCTCAAATAGTAATGTATTGCTTGCGTACAATCCTTGACGTAACCCCATGCTGAATATAGAATGCGAAGTAGGTGGAATTAGTGAACGAAGACTCGTCGATACAGGGCGCTGCGCCCGATATTAAATATAGCTCCTTTTCCTCGGGAAAGTGGGCCAGCGCATCGACCGCTGTGCCTAGGGAGATGGCTCTAGCCATCTACATAAATAACACAGAACTGGTGACTATTCTGTGCACCCCGACGAAGCTGAATTGCCTGGTGCTTGGGTTCCTCTACTCGGAGGGCATCATTTCCGGTATGAGCGATGTGGCAAGCATGCGGGTATGTGAGGAAGACTCACTGGCCGATATCAGGCTGAACAAACAAGGGTATACACCTCCGGCACGGCGCACCCTGGCCTCCGGCTGTGGAGGCGGGGTCAGCTTCGCAACTGAGATGCAGAAGGTAGAATCCCAGGTTACGGTTAAGCCCGAGGAAGTGTTGTCCCTGATGAAGCAATTGAATGAGAAGGCGGAGCTATATCGATTTTCCGGGGGGGTACATACCTCTGCGCTCTGCGATAACAGCAGTGTACTGGTGGTCGCCGAGGATATAGGCAGACATAATACGCTGGATAAGATTATGGGCGAATGCCTGCTGACCAAATTGCCCACCGATGACAAGCTGCTGCTTACCACCGGCCGCATCTCTTCGGAGATACTGTCGAAGGTGGCAAGAATGAGAACTCCCATCATCGTTTCTCGAAGCTCGCCAACAGACCGATCGATTTCACTAGCCGAGAAATCAGGCATTACACTGATTGGCTATGTGCGCGGCAGCCGACTATCCGTTTACTCCCATGAGGAGCGAGTGGCACCGCTACAGAAGTAGCCAGAATCCGAAATGCAAATAACTGTGGATGCAAGAGGTATACCCTGCCCCAGGCCGCGCCAGATGACGATAGAGGCTATCCGCATGGCAAAACAGGGCGAGACGGTTGTGGTACTGGTCGACAGGGCTGCTGCTCGCGATAGCGTGATCAGGGTACTGAAGGCGTTCCAACTTCCCTATAAATCGGCGAAAAAGACCGGCTGCTATGAAATCCGCATCACCCGGGGAAAACTATGGATGGAAAAGTAAACGATACCCAAAAGCGATTGAAATTCGATTTTGGAGATTGATAGTTGCAGCATCTCTTCTCCGTCTGGCAGGAGTTTTTCAAGCGCTTTAAAGCGGCAGAACGCGTGCTGCTTCTCTGCGACTACGATGGCACCCTCACACCAATTACTGAAAGGCCGGAGCTGGCAGATTTATCTGAAAAGACAAGGCAACTCCTCCAGGCTTTAACCCGTCAGAAGCACTTCACGGTCAGCCTCATCAGCGGCAGAGCGCTGGCCGACCTGCGCCAGATGGTGGGCATCGACGGGATAATCTACGTCGGCAATCACGGCCTGGAAATAGAGGGCCCAAGTATCAATTTGGTCAATCCTCTGGCAGAAGAGATGAGACCGGTGTTCCGCCTGATTAACCAGGCATTGAGCAAGGCCCTGGCACCAGTAAAAGGGGTTCGTGTCGAGGACAAAGGCCTTACGGTCAGCGTACATTACCGTATGGTGGAAGAAAGCAAATCCGAAGAGGTTAAAAATATCTTCGAGCGGATCATTGCCGCAGTCGAGTCTCCGGGAAAGGTCAGGATCACCTCGGGGAAAAAGGTCTACGAGGTAAGGCCAGCGGTAGACTGGGACAAAGGCGAAGCAATAGCCTCGCTTATCGACAGATACGGCATGGCAAATACCAAACAAGAATTGCTCCCCATATTTTTGGGCGACGACTCAACTGACGAGGATGGATTCAAGGTAATAGAAAAGCACGGCGGCATCTCTGTCTTTGTAGGAGAGAAGCCAGACCATTCTGCAGCTCGTTATAACCTGAAATCGCCGGCAGAGGTAAACCAGTTTCTGCAGCGGCTGGTTGATTCTGTCTCAGATAAACAGGGAGCTTAATCCCCCTTATACCCACTTCTGCCTCCCAAATACCTTTGACACCCAAGATTGAAATTGCCCTTATATGTGCTAAGATATGTCGGGAGGTACGATGGAAAATAAATTTCGCTCCCTTCCCAGCGTGGATAAGCTGCTCTCAGACAACAGAATCAAGCAACTGAGTGACATGTATCCTCATGACCTGCTAGTAGACCTCATCCGCCAGCGTCTGGACCAGGAACGTACATCCATCGCCCGGGGCGCTCCATCATCTGCCATTGACGAAATTGCGGAGTCGATTTGTGCCCGCGTGAACGCACTGGCATCGCCGCGCCCGCGCTATCTGATAAACGCCACTGGCGTAATACTTCACACCAATCTCGGCCGTGCCCCTCTGAGCAAAGAGGCAATCACTGCCATAAATGAGGTTGCCAGAGGCTACTGCGACCTGGAGTTCGACCTTGACAGCGGAACCAGAGGCTCACGTAACATACACGTCGAACGGCTTTTGTGCCAGATAACCGGCGCTGAGGCTGCTCTGGTGGTTAATAATAATGCCTCCGCAGTGCTGCTGGGGCTTACCGCTCTGGCTAAAAAGAAGGAAGTCATCGTCTCCAGAGGCCAGTCTGTCGAGATTGGCGGCGGCTTTCGCGTCCCCGAGGTGATGAAGCAAAGCGGCGCCAAGCTGGTTGAGGTGGGGACTACCAACTGCACTTATATTCACGATTACGAACAGGCAATTACTCCCCGCACCGCGGCTCTGCTGCGTGTGCATTCCAGCAACTTCAAAATAATAGGCTTCAGCGATATGGCTACCCTGGTGGAAATGGTAGCGCTGGGAACCAAATATCAGGTCCCTGTATTCGACGACCTGGGCAGCGGCTGTCTGCTCGACACCAGCCAATTTGGACTCGACCCCGAGCCTATGGCGCAGAAAAGCGTAGCCCTAGGCGTGGGGCTGGCCTTCTTCTCCGGCGACAAGTTACTCGGAGGCCCTCAGGCAGGGATTATAGTCGGGAAAAAACAGCTTATCGATAAACTCAAGAAGCACCCTCTGGCGAGGGCAGTGCGCATCGACAAGATAAGGCTGGCCGGGCTAGTAGCTACCTTGATCCCCTACCTGAAAGGCGAAGCCTTAAAGGCTATTCCTGTATGGCGCATGATATCCATGCCGCTGGAGGATATCGAGAGACGCGCTAAACTCTGGGCCCAGGAATTCGATGATTCTGCCAGAGTAATCGAAGGAGAGAGCATGATAGGGGGCGGCAGCCTGCCCGGAGGAACCCTGCCTACCAGGCTGGTCGCCATCGGGAAACAGAGCAAAGCGAAACAGCAAAACATAGCCCAGGAATTAGCCCAAAGGCTGCGAACCCGGGAACCTCCGCTAGTAGGGCGCATCAGCGAGAATGTCCTGCTCCTCGACCCGCGCTCCGTCCTTCCCGAAGAAGACCGGGAGGTTCTACAGGCACTTCGCAGTGCAGCTTCCGATTTAAGAGCAAAAGGTGAGATTTAATGTTTGTGCTCGGCACTGCGGGCCATGTAGACCACGGAAAGTCAGCCCTGATACAAGCCCTCACCGGAATAGACCCCGACCGTCTGCGAGAGGAAAAAGAGCGGGGCATGACCATCGACCTCGGCTTCGCCTGGCTGCGGCTGCCCAGCGGCCGAGAAGTCGGCATCGTCGATGTGCCGGGACACGAGCACTTCATAAAAAATATGCTGGCCGGCGTGGGGGGAATCGACCTGGCCCTGCTCATCGTCGCCGCCAACGAAGGTGTGATGCCTCAAACCAGAGAGCACCTGGCCATCCTTGATTTGCTGGGAATAAAAAAGGGCATCGCAGTCATCACCAAAAAAGACCTGGTTGACGAAGAGTGGTTGAGCCTGGTCAAGATGGATGTAGAGGAGCTGATAGCGCCGACGACACTGTCCAGAGCACCAATCATAGCAGTCTCTGCTGTAACCAGGGAGGGATTGCCCGAACTGGTTGCCACTATCGACCAGCTTCTAGGCGCCATGCAGCCCAAGAAGGACACCGGTAGGCCAAGGCTCCCCATAGACCGCATCTTCACCATAGCCGGCGCAGGGACAATAGTCACCGGTACCTTGCTTGACGGCTCGCTCCGTGCAGGGCAGGAGGTTGAGATTGTTCCTGCCGGTTTGAAGTCACGCCTCAGGGGTTTACAGACTCACAAAACACACATAGATACTGCAGCGCCGGGCAGCCGGGTTGCAGCCAACCTGGTCGGTATCGCCACTACCCAACTGAAGCGCGGAGACGTGCTGACGAACCCGGGCTGGCTTGCTCCTACCACGATGTTAAATGTTAAACTGAGCCTGCTTTCATCGCTGCGCTATCCTTTGAAGCACAACGCCAACGTAAGTGTTCACAGCGGGACCAGCGAGGTTATGGCTAAAGTCCGCCTGCTGGAGAAAGACGAGCTAAAGCCCGGAGAGACATCCTGGGCCCAACTGCTCCTGTCAGAGCCGGTAGCAGCGATTAAAGGAGATCGCTTTGTAATCCGTTCTCCACAGGATACACTGGGCGGAGGCGAAATAGTTGAAATACACAGCAAACGGTATCGCCGCTATCGGCCCGCACTGATTCAGAGCCTGGAGAACAAAGAAAAAGGCACCACACCAGAAATTATGGTGGCGACGCTGGAAGCAAATCAGCCGCAGGAGATAGGCACATTACTCCTCAATTGCGGGCTCTCTGCCACCGAGGCACAGCCCGCTATAGAAACCCTCATCAAAAATGAGGGAATCGTAGCAGTAGGCTCTGGCGAACACCGTTTCCTCTACACGGCTTCCGGCTGGGAGAATCTGCTGGAAAAGGTGAAAGCCATATTGCAAGACTACCACCACAAATTCTCTACACGGCCAGGGATGCCGCGGGGCGAATTAGGAAGCAAGCTGCAGTTATCTGCTGCTGCCTTCGCCCCCACACTGCGTAAACTTCTCGACGATGGTATTATTGTCGAAGAAGGAGCAGTAGTCCGCCTGCCCTCTCACCAAATCCAGCTTAGCCAGGAGCAGCAAGCGAAGGTAGATGCCTATCTGCAACTGCTGACTCGCAATCCCTATGCCCCACCCAGCGACCTCATGCCCGAGCCCGAACTGCTCAACCTCCTCATCAAACAGCGCCGAGTGGTCAAGGTAAGCGACAGCGTTGTCTTTTCAGCCACGGCATACGATGAAATGGTCAAAAAGATAGTGGCTCATATAAAGTCGAAGGGGAAGATTACGCTGGCGGAGACGCGGGACATGTTCAACACCAGCCGCAAGTATGCCCAGGCCCTGCTGGAACACCTTGATCAGGAGAAAATCACTCGCCGCGTGGGCGATGAGCGGGTGCTGGGCTCAGGAAGCACATAAATGACTGGGGATGAGGTTGAACCCGCCAAGGACATGGTCAATTTTTCAAGTGGCTTGAAATGCTACTAAGGGGCTCTAGCTGGTTTCAGATAAGATAGAAAGATTTTAGTATTGTAACTATATAGCGGTGTTCAGAAGAGCAGGACTTTACCCTGATCGAGCTACTGACCGTGGCCGCTATCCTGGAACACCGCTTACTGTATTATATTTTTCTAAAAGACAATCTCAACTTATTCTATCTTCACTTTTTATTACTTTTCCCCCAAGAATTCCTATTCAAAAAGTAAGATGTACTACATATGAGCCTTCGATGAGTAACTGTTGGGACAGTATGAAGTACTATGGGGCGAGGGTTCAGGACAACGCTAGAACACAGAAAGCTGTATTTGAGGTCCAAATGGGTATAACAGTTGCAGCTTGTTTGAAGACCGTTATTTAGTAGCTCGACAAGGATTTACCATGGTCACTGTACGTGCACGAAATTGGCAGTTATAGAGTAATTACCGTTCATGGTAATTGTGGTGGTAGCAGAGTTAACGTCAGCTATCGTCCCTACATCGCCTGTCCAGATATCGAAAACAAATCCGCCACCCGCTGAAGGGACAGCCTCCAGGGTCACAACAGTGCCTGCATCATAGGTAAATGTACCTTGCCCGGGGGTCTGCACCGATCCGCCAGCGCCACTTTTCACGGTCAGCGTGTAGGTTGCTGGAGTGGGCGTGGGTGTTGGCGTAGGTGTCGGCGTTGGCG
>DAOUMT010000180.1:0-2443 GCA_034409195.1 Dehalococcoidia bacterium | reverse complement strand
TCCAGTCACGACAAAATCTTTTCGTACAGGTCCTGCCATTCCGGATTGAATTTCTCAATCAGTTCTAATTTCCAGCGCCTTTTCCATTCCTTAATCTGTTTCTCACGTCGAAGGGCGCCTTCACGTTCATCACATTCCTCAAAGTACACGAGCATATGTACACCATACTTCTTGGTGAATCCTTCTACTAAATCGTCTCTGTGCGCATAAACACGTTCTGGAAGGTTACCGGTAACACCCACATAGAAAGTCCCATTGCGCTTGCTGGCAAGAATGTAAACATAATAGCTACTCATACGACTGGATTCCGTTTTACAACGGAATGGAAACGTTGAACTTCGCTACTTCACCTTCGGGTATCCTGTGATATCCGCAATTTTATAGTGCAGCGGGGTGAGTGCAGGATAAAGCTTCTTGTATACCTCGTTGAACAGTCTGTCATAGACTGCGACATTCTCCTGTCGAGGCGTGAATGTTTCCGTCACTCTCACCATATTAGCGGCGGCCTCAGCGAAGTTGCCGTAGATGTTCTGGGCGACGGCGGCATCCATCGCTGCACCCAGCGCTGACAGGTTGCTGGTATGCATCCTGCAAGCCGGTATATTGAAGACATCCGCAGTGATCTGCATAACCTCGTCGCTCTTCGAGCCCCCGCCGCCGACCCTCAGCTCCTTTGCCTTGTTTCCCGAACGCTTTTGAATTACCTCCCCCAGCCTGCGTAGTTCATACGCAATCCCCTCAATAATCGCCCTGTAGATATGTGCCCTGGTGTGCTCTCCAGAGAACCCGATAATCGCACCTTTGGAGAGCGGGTCATTTTCCACCGGGTGCCAGAAAGGTTGCAGAATCAAGCCCATCGAGCCGGCAGGTATCTCTGCCATCTCCCTGTCCATTAGCTCTTCAGGCGATATACCCAGCTTTTTAGCCTCTTCCTCCTCACGCTTGGCGAACTCTCTCTTGAACCACGAGACCATCCAATATCCCCTGCCGATAAAACCTTCGAGCGCCCATTGCTTAGGAATGGCCGCGCCCCAGGTGAAGAAATCCATCTTGGGATGAGTAACGTATTTGCTGGAGAGCATTTCTATGACGGCGGCAGTCCCGTAGCTGATTTCAGCGATATCAGGACCTACCACGCCGGCCCCCAGCAGCTCGGACTGCTTGTCTCCAGCGCCTATGATTATGGGGAGCCCTTGCGGAACACCGAAACGCCCTGCGCCGTCCGCCGAAACTCTCCCCGCAATCTCAGTTGGCGAAACGAGCGCTGGAAGCTTCTCTCTCTCCACGCCGAAGACCTCGTACACCACTTTCCAGGGGTGCCATTGAAGACCCTTCAGGTCTATGGGGAAAAGCCCCACTATCATCGAGGAACAGTCCTTGAACTCGCCGGTCAGCGCGTGAAAGATATGCGACGAGATGGTCAGAAATACGTGGGTCTGGTTATAGCTTTCCGGCTCGTACTTTTTCAGCCAGTTGAACTTTGACCTTCGTTGATATTCCTTCAGCCTCGTCGTCATCCCGGAAGCCCGGAAGGCCAGCTTCATAGGCAGGCTGCCCGGCAGGCTAAGTCCCTCCGTCTTGCGCTCATCGAGCCACGTGATCGCAGGCCGTATAGGTCTACCCTCTTTGTCCACAGGCACAATCGTGCTTCTGTGGCTGGTAATGGCCAAGGCGACAAACTGCTCTTTGGGAACACCTGACTTTTCAACTACACTCCGTGTCACTTCCTGGGAGATTTTCAAATATGTCTCGGCATCCTGCTCAGCAAAATTGGGCTGGGGGGCAGAGTACGGGTTTACGGGAATTCCTTCGCCGCATACCTCGTTCCCCTTTTCATCGAAGATGAATGCCTTGATATTCTGCGTCCCACCGTCAATGACAACAAAATACCTCATTCTCTCACCTGCTTCACTTTGCCCTTCAGGATAAAGGACTTGCCGCCGTTTTTCGTCACCATCTGCTTGTCGATGTTCGACTCCCTACTGATTATGTCTAGTACCCTGGGCATACAGAACCCGCCCTGGCATCTCCCCGAACCCGCCCTTGTCCTCCGCTTGATTGCATCGATGCTCTGTGCGGCGATTTCCCCATGCAGCGCTTTTACAATCTCGCCTTCGCTCACGTGTTCACAGCGGCAGATGATATGTCCGTATAGAGGGTTGCTGCGGATAAGCTCCATCCTCTCCCTCTGGTCCAGCTCACTGAAATGCTTGCTCCTTTTTCTCCTGGGTTCGAATTTCATATTCTCGGCAGGGTGCCAGTCCTCGACTATGATTTCCTTCGCCCTCTCGGCAACGGCCGGAGCCGCTGCCAGTCCCGGAGACTGGATACCAGCGACATGCACCAGTCCTCTCACCTTCTTCGAAGACTCGATAATGAAGTCCTCCTTGTATGTCGCCGCCCTGCATCCGGCAAACTGCGTGATAATAGTGCCCCGGTCGGG
>DAOUMT010000179.1:0-6018 GCA_034409195.1 Dehalococcoidia bacterium | reverse complement strand
GATCCACCCCGTTCTTTACCGCAAGGCAAATGAACTCACGGACTACATCATCAGAATAGTGCCGGTAGCCCACAAGGTTCTGTCCTCTTAGCACCATTTGAAGTCGAGTGTTTTTAATCTTCTCCCTCAGGTCTCTCAGCCGCAGCCAGGGGTCCTCGTTCAGGTACCTGAGACATACGTCAAAAGTAGCTCCACCCCATACATCGAGAGCGAAGAAACCAACCTTATCCAGCATCTCAGCGATAGGAAGCATATCCCTGGTGCGCATCCTGGTGGCGATGAGCGATTGATGAGCATCTCGCAGTGTGCTGTCAGTTATGAGAAGGCCCATTTAGGTTTCTCCAGTGAGTTCTCAGAACTCTAACATATCAAGATAAGGTTGGAGCATCCGCGCCAGACTACCTTATTATGAATCTAGCCGCTAGCCAAGTCCTGGCGGTATTCTTCGTAGCTTTTTTTTATTTTATCATGCTTGAGCGCCAGAATCTCAGCAGCAAAGTAGGCAGCGTTTTTCGCCCCGCCGATGCCAACACTGGCTACCGGGACACCTAAGGGCATCTGGACGATGGAGAGCAGAGCATCAATCCCTTTGAGGTCGCTGCTCGGCAAGGGGACAGCAATGACAGGGATAGTTGTCCAGCTAGCCAGGACGCCGGGCAAGTGCGCTGACATACCTGCCCCGGCGATAATGACCTCGATACCACGCTTCCCGGCACTCTGACCATATTCCCTGGCCTTCTCAGGGGTACGATGGGCCGAGATTATGGAGACCTCATATTCAATACCTAGCTGGTCCAGAGCCTGCAGCGCTGGCTTCATCAAACTGGTGTCCGATTCACTGCCCATTACTATTCCGACAAGTGGCATAGCTATCCCTCCTCGGCGGCGATGTCCTTCCTGTAATGACAGTTCTCAAAATTGATGTGTGGCAGATTAAGATAAACCTTTTCTCGTGCTTCTGCAACAGACTTTCCCCTGACGACCGCAGTGAGCACTCTTCCCCCGGCAGTACATACCTTTCCCCCATCTGATTTGGTACCAGCATGAAAAATAAGAATATCAGGGTCAACCTTATCCAAGCCGGTAATGGGAAATCCTTGTTTATAGCCGCCGGGATAACCTCCCGAGGCCATCACCACCCCGACACATGCTCCATTGTTCCACTCGACTTTAGTTCGAGCGAGATTGCCATCGATTACTGCCATCATTATGTCCACTAAATCAGTCTTCAACAGAGGAAGCTGCACTTGAGTCTCAGGATCACCGAAGCGAGCGTTGAACTCCAGAACCTTCGGCCCATCCGCGGTCAGCATCAGCCCCGCGTAGAGCACACCTTTATAGGATTTTCCCTCCTGGGCCATAGCCTTCACCACAGGCTCTATGACAGTTTTAATAGCCCTGTCACTAGATTTCTTATCCAGAAACGTTGAGGGGCTATAGCAGCCCATGCCGCCTGTATTGGGCCCCACGTCTTGATCGAAGGCCCTTTTATAGTCACGGGCAGTCACCAGAGGGACAACAGTTATGCCATCGGTGAAAGCTAAAAGGCTTGTCTCTCTTCCCACAAGGCACTCCTCAACCAGCACCTGATTGCCGGCATCGCCAAAAACCCGCTTTTCCATAATATCGGAAAGCGCCTTCAAAGCCTCGTCCCCAGACTGGGCGACGATGGCCCCCTTACCTGCTGCCAGCCCGTCGGCCTTGATTACCAGCGGGACAGGCTGTTTTTTGACATAAGCCTCCGCCTCTTGGAAAGAGGTGAAGACAGCATCTTTAGCGCAGGGTATGCCGTACTTATGCATCAGCCGTTTGGCAAAGACTTTGCTCGACTCGATAAGCGTCGATTCCTTAGTGGGGCCGAAAGCAGGTATGCCCAGGCTCTGGAGTTTATCAACAAGCCCAGCAGCCAGAGGAGCCTCGGGGCCCACCACTACCAAGTCTATCTTATTCTCCTTGGCTGCCCCTACTATAGCATCCAGATTAGTCGGAGATATATCGAGGTTAACGGCGGTCTGAGCCGTGCCAGCATTGCCCGGGGCGACAAAAATTTGTTTAACTTTTTTACTAAGGGAGAACTTCCAAGCCAGCGTATGCTCCCTGGCTCCCCCGCCTACTACCATTACCTTCATTAATTAATCGCCCCCACAGCAACCTCTCCACTATTTTTGACCGACTTCACGACCCACACCTTTGCCATAGAATCAAACTAGTTTTGCCTTTCGCTGCCAGAGGGTTCACTCCCACTCTATGGTAGAGGGAGGTTTCGAAGAGATATCGTAGACCACCCGGTTTACTTCAGTAACCTCGTTGACTATGCGGCTGGAAATTCGTGCCAGCACATCGTAAGGCAGGCGCGCCCAATCGGCCGTCATGGCGTCCTCCGAAGTAACCGCGCGTATCGCCACCATATAGCCGTAGGTTCTGGCGTCTCCCATCACCCCCACGCTCCTCACCGGTGTTAATACAGCGAAGCTCTGCCACAACTGGCGATACAGCTTCGCTTTCTTGATCTCATTCATCACAATCCAGTCTGCGGCGCGGAGTATCTCCAGCCTCTCCTTAGTCACATCACCGATGATGCGAATGGCAAGCCCGGGTCCCGGAAAAGGCTGACGGTATACCATGTCCTCTGAGAGTCCCAATGCCAACCCCACCTCCCGCACCTCGTCCTTAAACAAATAGCGCAAAGGCTCGACCAGGGAGAGCTTCATCCTGCTGGGCAGTCCCCCTACATTGTGGTGTGTCTTTATCGTAGCCACCGCTTTACTTCCGGAGGATGCACTTTCTATCACGTCGGGATACAAAGTGCCCTGAGCCAGGAAATCTACTTGCCCGATCTTGGCCGCTTCCTCCTCGAAGACATTTACAAACTCCTCGCCGATAATATGGCGCTTCTCTTCAGGGTCAATTACCCCGGCGAGTCGCTTCAAGAACCTTTCGCTGGCATCCACATAGACCAGGTTCATCTTCATATTCTTCTGGAAGGTATTAAGCGTGCGTTCCACCTCTTCCCGGCGCAGCAGGCCGGTATTGACGAAAATACAGGTCAACTGGTCGCCGATGGCGCGATGGATCAGCGTCGCTACCACCGAAGAGTCAACACCACCCGAAAGAGCGCAGATAACGCGTCCCTTGCCCACTTGCTCCTTAATCCGCTCTATACTCTCGGTAACAAAACTTCCCGGGGTCCAATTTCCACTGCATCCGCAAATCTTGTAAAGAAAGTTCTGCAGGATTGCTTTGCCTTGAGGAGTATGAGCTACCTCGGGGTGGAACTGCAAGCCGATAATCCCGTATTCATTGCCCATGGCAGCAATGGGAGAATTCTCTGTATAAGCCAGGGAGACAAACCCCGGAGGCATCTCCTCGATCCGGTCGCAGTGGCTCATCCATACCGGTATCTCAGGAGAAAGGCCTGCGAATAAGGGGGTGGTCGTCGAGTTCTGGTGAAGGATGGCAAGTCCGTACTCACGTTTAATTCCGCGAGCCACTTTACCACCAAGCTGGTAGGCGATAAGCTGCATCCCGTAACAGATGCCCAGCACGGGCAGGCGGCTTTCGTAGACATAGGCTGGAGCCTGGGGTGCTCCAGGTTCATAAACACTGCTGGGCCCACCGGAGAGAATGAATCCTTTGGGACGCAAAGCAGCCACACTATCCCAGGGAGCATCATGAGGCACAACCTCACAGTAGACCCGGCATTCTCGTACCCTGCGGGCAATGAGCCAGCTATATTGAGAGCCGAAGTCGATGACCGCCACTGCCTCCCGCTCCGTCCCCAATTTCCCTTGAGGCTCAGCTTGTGGCTGTGCTCCTTTTCGTTCCTTGGCAATCTCCAGGTAAGCAGAGACCTCTACATCACCGCTGATAGCAACACGGTGACTCTCTTGCTTGTCTTTTTCCGTCGTCAAGACCCGCCTCCTGCCACCGACCTGAATTTACCAAATGGTATCCGTGTGTTAGTTTTAGCTTCAAAAATTTGGTAAATAGGTCGAGACAATGAACTACACAATTTTACACAAACCCCAGACGGTAGTCAATTTGAGGGAAGTGCAATCCACTAGAGAGCAACTAGGAGTAAGTAGTAAAGGACAATATGAAGCACTACATGATGGGAAGAGCAAAAGTTGTTTTGGTGATTCCCTAATTATGAACGTTTACCCCTGTGTCATTTTTAGCGTGTTTGCTCTTTCTGTATATTCTATAAAGAAAATCCGGCTTCGCACACTGGATTCCCATTTTGCTTGCTGATTCTATCAGTTCTGTTTTTGGTCTTTTCTCCAGTTTTGACATGGTTTCTAACATCAGGAATACAAATTCGCCTCCGTGCCAGCATCGTGATAACCCATAATACATAAATAAAATTGCATGTATTGACTCATGGCAGCATATCCACAGATTATTCTGTCCTTTGTTGATCGATATCTTATTTGCTCCAAAATCGAACCCAGGATATAGATATCCATTATTTGAGAAAGCTATTTCCGGTGTTAACTCTTCCGGCATTTTATAAAGTTCACATATTTTCTTTATTGTCCTTTCACATTCAGCTTCGGTGAGGACTCTAGATTTTAAGAAATTTTTTCTCTCCCATCTGTAAACTTTAGACCTTTGAAAATCCCTTAACTCTATCATTATGTTTTCACCCCGTTCAAATGAATGTCACTCCGTTCTGCGCTTTCCGTAAAACCTTAGTACTTCCACTAACCTCCCTATTTTACCACAGGCTGCTAGAGGGGCAAGTGAGATTTTATCTCAAATTAGGTTCGATTTTACTAATTTTTACTACGATTTTCGTAGCTGATTAGCTGACAAGAAAGTACAACTATTGAGCAACTTTTGACCTACCCTAATACACGCTGATAAAATTCTGACAGCCAGGTTGTAACCTACTGTATGGTGCAGTTTGATGGATTATAAACAAATGACCTCCCCCTGTGGACTGGATTGTTTCAACTGCCCGATGTATCTGGCCAGCAAAGACAGTAAGCTTAAAGAAGCGGTTTCCAAGAAAAGAGACATCCCTCTTGAAAAGGCAATGTGTCGAGGATGTCGTAATGAGAAAGGTACCATAACTGCCTTCGACATGCCTGAACCCTGTAAGGTCTATAAGTGCGTCGAGAGCAAAGGAATCGATTTCTGCTATGAATGCTCAGACTTCCCGTGCGACTACCTTCATCCGTACGCCGACAAAGCTTTGGAGGTGGCACACAATACAAAGGTCTTCAACTTGTGTCTCATAAAAAAGATGGGACTGGCATCCTGGGCCAAAACCAAAGCCGAAAGCGTAGGTGATACATATTTTAAAGGTAAACTCGAACTTTAAAGTGCACTGGCTTCATTCGTTAAGTAGAAATGGGCCAGTGCAGGTCGAGAGGACGTAAGGATACCAAAGTGGTATACTGAAGTCAAGTGAAAAGACCGAGTATGCCACAGGTTAATCCAAATGCCAGAACAAGCTACCATCGAAAAACAAATCAAACTCGCTGTCGCTATCCTCAAAAAAGGCGGAATTGTTGCCTTCCCTACCGATACTGTTTACGGCCTCGGCGCTGATCCCCTTAATGCACAGGCAGTAGATAGAGTCTATAACGTGAAAAAGCGCCCCCGCAACTTGCCACTCCCCCTCCTTCTAGCTGAGAAATCTGATCTCCCGAAAGTTGCCGACGTTGTGCCCGAGGTAGCATGGCAGCTGGCAGAGCGATTCTTCCCGGGCGGCCTCACGTTGGTCCTGAGGAAAAGCTCCTGGGTGCCTGATACCGTGACTGCTGGCGGCGATACCGTTGCGGTGCGAATTCCACACCACCCCATGCCTATTGCTCTTATTCGAGCGCTGGGCACTCCCATAGTTGGAACCAGCGCCAATCTCTCGGGCAGGCCCAGCCCGGTCACCGCTGAGGAAGTTCGCCATCAGTTGGGCCATGCAGCAGACCTTATCATCGATGGCGGCAAGTGTCCCGGCGGTACCGAGTCCACCGTGCTGGACATCAGCGGCAAAGTGCCCGTCCTGATTAGAGA
>DAOUMT010000178.1:0-11118 GCA_034409195.1 Dehalococcoidia bacterium | reverse complement strand
CAATCATTGCAGTACTGCAATGAACCTATGGATATAGCCTGGGCAGCCAATGATGAGAACGCCTCATTTTGAGGAGACGTCTTCATCTGGGATCGTCTTGCGGCTTAGTTTTCTCGGCTTAGTGCTTACAACCTCTACAGGCTCTGCCAGAAGCCAGGCTTTGCGTTCTTTCATAACTACATAAAAGCCAATAGCAGCATTGCAATCATTGCAAACGGCTTCTGTGATGCCGTTGAAGTCCTCAGGGCACGTTGTCACCAGAACTCCAGTTTCGCATTTGGGACAGGCAGCTACTAAATGATGGCGATTTACGCAATCATAGCAAACTACTCGGGGCAACTTCTCTGGACTCATTATTTCTCTACCTCCTTTATATTATATTGATTACTATTTGCAGGCGATTGTAAACTAGCGCCTATAACATGTCAATATAAATCCTCAATGAATTAACACACAATTTTTCATGCTGCTATAAAAGGTCAGTGCCTGGAGGTGGGAGACCTCTTCCGGGGAGCGGATGTCTCGAGACTCTTCTTCAAGAATTTGAAGGCGTCAAACCATTTCTTCTTCAGATCCTCTGACCATTCCGGGTTGAAATTGGGGAATTTTTCGAGCAGCATCCTTTCCCACTCCACACCCCCACCCCAGTCAACCGACTTGCCAATCCTCAGCTTGGGCATCTCGCTGATGGTGCTCTTTTTCGCCTTCCCTCTGGGAGTAGATTTCCTCAAGTGAGGGGAAAGCGCTATGTTAGCATCAGCAGCAATAGCGAAGAAGAAGCTCAGGCATTTACGCCCGATGTCCCCACTTGCCCCCTGAGAATAGAAATACTCCCTTATCTGTGCTTGTGTAGCCCGTGTTACATCTAAATCTGTGAACAAAGGCTCATATGCATTCCGCACCATCTCCGCTAAAGCCGCTCGTCGTCCCTCACCGTCCGACTTGACCAACTGATGTAATCTGGGTGTCGGATTACCATCACCAGACATCAAGTCCAGGAAAAGAAGCGTGCCCTTCAACATGGACCGGCAGCTCTTCGTTACCTTCAGGGTATCGAAATAGCTGGAATCAAAGCGCGAGGGCGGATTATGTGCTGATAACTCAGTGAGCAATTTCCGCCATAACCGGTATGATAAATAAGGGGGCAGTCTCTCCTCTGTCAGCCTTCGCTGTTTGCCCTGCACATGTCCCCCTTGAGCAGAAGCTATGTTGGCCTGAAGCATATCATGTCCGGATAAAAAATGCAATACTTGGACAACCCATTTTTCAACCAAAAATATATCTTTCTTTTTTCAGTTCATCAAAAAAATTGTGCTTCAATTTGAAAGCTCTAGCGCTGCCCACTATAGGTTTTCCCTCAAAGCCGAGTGCCAGCCAGAGGCCCTGGTTATCCTGATAATAGCTTCGCAATACTCTTTTTGATAGCTTCTTCATGACTGTTACCCAGGGGACAAAAGACGCCATCGCGTTTCCTCGCCAACACAGAGTTATCCAGGGGAAATAATTTTTGCCAAAAATAATAATAGTTTATCGCCTGTTTGCCATTTTCGCATCCATTGGAAAAAAATTTGACGCTTCTTTTGTTAGAAGTAGTATATTGCCGTTCCTTATTAATCAGACCCCTCAGAATACTTGCCAAGAAACAATTTTCGAAGCTGGAAAGGAGGCGAAGAGCACGTCTGCCAGGCCAAGAAGGCAAGCGGTTCGTCCCCTGTCTTCCGGGTAACAATTCGACGTTGCTAAAAGTTATGTGAATATTACTTGCCGAGAAAAGGACATCTTTCTGGTAGAAAGTCAAACAGCGAAAATGATCAACAACCATAGATTAAGGAAAGGAAGGAGGACAACCAAGAAATGAAACAAAGAATGGTGGCAGCTGTGGATGTAGGCTCTTCCAAAGTCTGCAGCCTGCTGGCAAATGTCGATACCGAAGGTTCCATTCAGATAGTAGGCATTGGCATAACCCCCTCCGCAGGGATACACAAAGGTCTGGTAGCTGATATCGATCAAGCCAGCGAATCGATCAAACAGTCCGTAAGAAGAGCCGAGCAGACCAGCGGGGAGAGTATAACTTCTGTCTATCTGGGAATCAGCGCAAGTAATATTTGTTCCCAGGGAAATCGTGCCTCAGTAAGTGTAGGCAGGAATGCCCGCCCCGTGCGTCAGGGGGATGTAGAAAGAGCACTAAAAGTTGCACGGGAAATCGACATCCCTGAAGAGAGAAGGCTGCTGCACGTGATCCCAACTCAGTACACCCTTGATACCCAGATTGGCGTGCAGGACCCTAAAGGCTTACACGCATTCAGGATGGACCTGGACACGCACATTGTTACCATACCGCAGAGTTCTGCCGAGAACATAACCAAATGTGCTCGCAAAGCGGGACTAAATATCGAAGGTCTCGTTCTTCAATGCCTGGCAAGTGCTCAAGCGGTGCTTCATCCTGATGAGACCGATGCCGGAGTTGTGCTTGCGGACATCGGCGGTGGTACCACAGGCATATCTGCCTATAAAAATGGGAACCTACTTCTCACAGCGGTCATGCCCGTGGGCGGCAATCAAATAACAAGAGACCTGTCTGTCGGTTTAGGAATACCATTCGAGATAGCAGAACAGCTTAAGAAAGAAAGCTGCAACGTGGCGCAAAAGGACGATCCCGACGAAAGAGAAGAGCCGGCGGTCCAGGTCAACTTCGATGGAGTTGGACGTATATACAAGAAGGATATCAATGATATCGTCAAGGCGCGCGTAGATGAGATCATGAAACTGGTGGTCTCTCAATTGGTGCAGCAAATGCAGTCTCAGAGCTACCTTGCCCACATATCCGAATTTCCTGCTGGCATGGTATTAACCGGTGGCACCGCTAATCTGGGTGGAATAAGGACTATTGCGCAGGATATCACAGGGCTTCCCACCCGCGTAGGAATCCCCCCTGCTATGTCCGGCCTCGCTGATCAGCTTCACAATGCCGCTTACGCCAGTAGTGTGGGTATCTTGCTCTGTGGTGGGAAGAATTGCAGGCAGGAACAGAACTGGATACGTAATGAAACAGGGCTGCGGAACAAGGTTGTTGACCGGGTCAAGTCCGTCAGACAGCTTGTTCCCTGGCGCTAGAGTATAGCATATTCAAAACCGGCGACTCGATAAGAATAAATAGATTAAAAGGAGGCAAGAAAGATGGGCGAAAGTAACATGGTATTAACTCCTCCGGCTAAGATCAAGGTCTTTGGCATGGGCGGAGGCGGCTCTAATGCGGTGCGCCGCATGGCGAGAGGCAAATTAACCGGAGTAGACTTGTATGCGGTAAACACTGACGCTGTGGCTCTAGCATACACCACCACATCCGAGGATAAAATCGGCACAGTACAAATAGGCCCCAAGGTAACTAAAGGCATGGGAGCAGGCGGTGACCCCAAGGTCGGAACCATGGCTGCCGAGGAGAGCCGGGAAGAACTGCGCAAAGTTGTGCGCGATGCTGATATGATCTTCATTGCCGCTGGAATGGGTGGTGGCACAGGCACAGGTGCCGCACCGGTTATGGCAGATGTCGCCAGGGAAGCAGGGGCTCTCACAATCGCCATAGTCACCCGTCCCTTTGCATTCGAAGGACAACACCGGCGTGACCAGGCTGAAGAAGGCATTGAGAGATTGGTTCCGGTCTGCGATACACTCATTGTTATCCCTAACGACCGCATACTCAACCTCTGCGACCGCAGGACAGCCGCAGACAGCGCCTTCAAGCTGGCAGATGATATCCTGTACCAGGGCGTCTCGGCCATTTCCTCGGTCATTACTACACCTGGTGAAATCAACCTGGATTTCGCCGATGTAAAAGCCGTAATGAAGGGCATGGGGCAAGCCTGGCTGTCCATCGGCAGCGCAAACGGTCAGAACAGAGCAGTAGAAGCTGCCAAGGCTTGCATCACCAGTCCTCTGCTGGATGCCTCGGTAGAAGGTGCGACCGCCATACTGTTCACTGTCACGGCGGGCATGGACCTGACCTTAGCCGAGATACAAGAGTCTGCAGAGATCATCCGCAAGGCTGCCGATCCGTCTGCTAACATCATCTTCGGCATGAACTACGCTCCTGAGATGTCCAACGAAATCAAGATAACCCTGATTGCAACCGGCTTCAATTCCAGGCCGAACAGACTCAACAAGGAAGCCATGGAAAAGGAGATGAAGGAGCTGCGTAAGTACTTGCTGGATGAGGACCAGATGGATATACCCGCCTTCCTGCGCAATCCGATTCAAAATCGCAGGCAGCAGATGGTATCTCGCGCTCAGACCAATGACTATCGAGCAGCACCCAATCCGAATAAGTTCAAAACATCGCCCAGGCCTTAACAAAACTAGTTTAATAGGGGGAGGGCCGCAGAAGCGGCCCCCCTCGGGAGGATAGAGGAATGCAAAGCATAATTTCAGGACGTTTGGCCGGTCTCGAAGAGACCAAGGTTAGTATTCAGATCCACACAGGCGAAATCAAAGTCTACCCCCGGAAGGAACTCAATGTCTCCCTACAATGGGTTTTCGATAATATAGGACAGCCTGTAATATGCATGCTGATGGATGGTTGTGTCACGGACATTAAGCCGGCTGGCCAGAGAATAGCAGTTTAGTGTTCCATAGCAAATAGAACACTTTTTATAATAACGACGTGTGTCAGGCTAAAAGCTGTTAGAAGGAGGGCACTATGCCTGAGATAAAACTTCAAACAGGAAGCCGTGTATTCGAGGTGCTGGCATACCTTTGCCACAGTCCAATGGAAGCTTTAAAGCAGTTCGTGGAGAACGGGGCTGACGCCATAGAACAGTTGGGCAAAAGCGATGGCTGCATCCGCATTCGCCTCGACCATTCCTCAGACCAGAAAGATAGGCCACCTCAGATTATAGTCGAGGATAACGGCATCGGCATCGGCTCCGAAAAAATGGGACATATACTTCAAAACGTCGGTAACTCCGAGAAATTGGAGCATGTCCTACGAGGTGAGAAAGGTGTCGGCATCCTGGCCTTCGCTCTAATAGCAGACGAGCTGCATCTTTCTTCACTCAATGGAGGGCACAAACCAAGTTGCCTGGTTCTGAGAAGAGAGTGGCTGAGAGAGGGCAGAGCTCAGATAATCGAACAATGCCCGCAGCACCGTTTGAGCAAACCCGGCACCAGGGCTCACCTAATAGGTATCCTGCCAGAGATCGCCCCCCAGCTTACCAAAGCGCGCTTAAAACAGTATTTAAGCCGCGAATTCGCTAATGACCTCAGACGAAACATCTACACTATACATATCAGCGACGGTCATGGCTACGAGGCAGTTGAGCCCCGCATCTTCAGCGGCGTCCCAACACTAAGCAGCACTATTAGTCTCGCCAACTTGGGGCACACCTCTATACAGCTATACACACTTCCCTTCGAGGCTGAAGGAGCAAATATTGACCTCTGTGGCCGGGCTGGCATCCGACTCTGTGCCCTGACCGACCTCGAGGAATTCAAAAAAGAACCCTGGCAGGGACAGAGATTGGAAGGCTGTGTACGTTGCGACAAACTCCGTGGTACTGCGGATAAAGCTGCAGTAGTACAGGACGAAGTCTACAAAGCTCTGGCTGAAGCTTTGCACAGCTTGGAGCCCCAAATAACGGAGAAAATCGGACAGGTTACTCAAGAATATCGGCAAAACCGGCTGGTTGAGATTATGAGCAGGGTGGATAAATTCATCGGCTACTTCCTGCGCTATAAAGAGACCGGGGAGCTGCCTAGACGGAAGATTATATTCACGGAACAGACAACACCTGACCTAGTGCAGAAGATCAATTTACCGGCCGTAAGGCCCACCACTAGAGTTCCTGTTAGCAGCCGTCCCCCGAGGAACAACCATCTGTCTTTTTTACAAGCTGACCTTTGTACACCTCCGGAGGGCAGGTCACAATTAAGGGCATGGAGCGACAACGGAGGCAATGCGGTCAAGATCAACGTGTTGCATACGGACTTCCTCTCATCAGAAAGAGACGACAAGCGTTGCGCTTGGTACTTGTTCAGCGTTTGGGCGAAACAGCAACTGCTCAAAGAATATGGGACTGACGCCGAAGCGCTGGCAGACGAGATGGTGGGACTGTTTAGCCGGGCTGGACCACTGCTGAACCAGTATGCAATTCACCCTCGCAGCCCTAGCCGCAATGCAGAAGCAGTGAAAAGCTAGAACCAGGACAGACCACCATGGGTAAGCGTCAAAATGTGCAGAATGAGCACAATAATGAAGAGTTAGAAAAGAAGAAAAGCCTCAAATATTTTCACGGTGAGGCCGGGGCAGGAGCCGTCTCAGAGGCAGCCAACGCCTATGCGCCAGCTTCGATGATAGCTGTCGGTGCAGGAGATGGCGCAGTTGCTATGCTTAGCACGATGACCAACCTGGCGGCAGCCCTGTTATACATAAAGGTGCCCTATATCATCCACAGGTTCGGTTCCAGAAGAAAAGCCATTATCACATTATCTTTAGTTGATGCTCTCTGCTGGCTTCCACTTATCGCAATCCTGCTCTTTTTTAAACCTGTCAATCCGCTCTGGATCTTACTCATCTGGGTACTTAACATGATACCGGGATTGCTGTACCAGCCTGCTCGCAGTGCCTGGTTAGCCGACTTAGTCCCTGCCAGTATCCAGGGTAGATACTTTGGCCTGAGGTCTGCCATATCGGGTGCTGTTTACCTGGGGGCCTTCTATATCATGGGCTACGTGTTGCAGCTTTCTAAAGGCCAGATACTCAACGGTTTTGCAGTTGTTTTCCTTATCTCTTTCGTGGCTGGTTTACTCTGTTTCGGAATATACACCCAAATACAGAATACTAACCCGGTAGTCGAAAAACAAAAAGACTTCGGTTTCTTCGATTTTTTAGGTGAGACAAGAAAAAGGAACCTGGGAAGATTCATACTATTCGTCGCTTCGTTCCAGTTCGCTGTATATTTAGCCACGCCGTTCCTGGTGATATTCTTGCTGCGAGATTTACACCTCAGTTATATGTTCTATGCCATGATTTTCTCTACCCAATTTGTAGCAAAAGTCCTCTTTGCGCCATTCTGGGGCAAATACTCCGATAAATCAGGCAACCTTAAAGTGGTGAGATTTGTCTCTCTCGCGATTCCCTTTGTCCCGCTCTTCTGGCTGGCATCACACAATGTGTTATACCTGGTATTAGTCCAGTTGTTCTCCGGAATATGCTGGGCTGGCTTCGAGCTGTGCAGCAGCAACTTCATCTACGAAGCCGCACCACAAGGAAAGAGGTTAAGGTATATATCTTACTACAAGGCTCTATCTACGCTATTTATGGCTCTGGGTGCACTGGTTGGTGCTTGTCTTCTCGGCATTGTAAGACCCGTACTGGGTTATAACATACTGGCCCTCTTCGTGCTCTCAGGCGTGCTTCGCCTTGCCGTGACAATGGTCATGTTCCCCAGAATAAAAGAAGTACGAGGGACAATGTGGTCTTATCTCGGGCCACCTGCAATAGTGACGGCAGTAGCGCCCACTGTAATGCACAGGCAAGCCCTGCTACACAGGCGCAAAGACTGGGCGTTCTTTGGACAGCATCGGGCCACCGAAGCAGTCGCCGTACCAGCTGAGACCGAACTTGCAGGCACCAGAGGCCTATTCTACAGACCACAGGAATGGGCTATGTTCAGCAAGCACCAAGGCTTAGAGGCAGAAAATCAGAGTGAGCCACTGGCAGCCAGCCGGGGTTTGTTCTACCAGCCAAGAGGCTGGACACAATTCGATAGGCCGCCGGCTACTGAAGCAACTGTGGCTGAACCCCAGACCACGAGCGAGAAGGTAGCGGCTAACTGGGGTCTGTTCTATCGCCCAGGTGAGTGGACCATGTTTGGAAGGCCCCAAGCTTCGCAGGCATCGAATGACCACTCTCAACTGCAGACAGAAACGGTCGCTAACAAGCGCGGCCTCTTTCATAGAGCACAAGAATGGTTCGGCTCAGATAAGCCCGTGACCGTCGAGAAAAACGTAAAGAGACTGGGGCGAGTTCAACCCGCCACCGTGTTGGCCTGACAATGAAGCAAGTGACAAACTGAAGAGTGTTGCTAGAGAATAGGACTGAGCGGAGGGAAGTCACTATGAAAGGCATGAAGTTAGCAGGGGTAATAATACTCATCGCAATTGCCGCCATTATGGCTTCTGCCTGCGGCGGGGGCAGCAGCGCCAGCACAAGCCCTCAACCCACCGCTGTATCATCATCCAACATCAGCAAGCCAAGGGCAGCCGTTCTGTTAGTGAATGCTACCACTGCCGGCGTGTTCGATGATTACTACGCTGTCCTCAATATCACTGCTAAAAATGAAGGTGCCGATGGTGTAGTGATCGTGGTCGGAAGCATTACTCAAGCTGGGATAACCCAGAAGAACGAAATGCCTGTTTACCTGCAGTCAGGTTCGTCACAGACTGTGAGGCTGGTGTTCCCCCTCAAGTGGAAGGGTGGAAACTGGACGCCCACTGTGGATACAGAGATACCCTGATCACGCAATAGGTTGTAAACGCATGACTCATGCCACGGCTTACTAGCTTCAATTACCATCCAGTGTAAAAGAAGCCAAACGACTGTACACCGCGCCGTCTCTGGTCAACAGGCTCCTCATCAAGCTGATGGATTCAACTCCGAAGGATGACCTCTCCTCTGTCTTCAGGTTGGCAACATTTTCCCCTAACCGCCGCTTTTCGTTTGGCGAAGCCTCATCCCTGACCCTCCCCAGAGTGAGATGAGGCGAGAACGTCCTCTTTTCCGGTGGAAATCCCAAGGGGTTAAGAACACGGTCTATATTGTTATGTAAAGTACGAAGCGGCTCCGTCTCCCCTTCTACACCGACCCAGACCACCCTGGGAGCATAAGCATTAGGGAAAGCCCCTGGGTCTCCAAGCTGGAGGCTAAAAGAAGCAACCCCTCGGACAGCTTCGGATAATGCATTCTTCAGCGCCGGTATCTCAGCTTCATCGACATTGCCCAGGAACTTGATAGTGAGATGAATGCCTTCCGGGTCAACCCATTTCACCGAAGCGCTTTTGCTAGCTCTCAGGTTATCCTGCAATTGGGCAAGGGCTGCCTTAATCTGAATCGGTAGTTCGATGGCAATGAATGCACGTACTGGTTCCACGTTAGAGCTCAACTTAAAGACAGTAGCCTTCGAGCATTTTCCCCTAAGATCATGCTTTTGGCCTCCCCAGAGAGATTTAAAGCCTGGATAGATTTAACAATTTTACTTTGTTTCATGAGCGGGAAGTCGCTGCCGTAAAGCACCTTCTCAGGACCTATAATCTGCGCAACATGCCTGAATATCTCGTCCCGGTAGAGCCAGGGTGAGGCAGCTGTATCGAAATAGACGTTCGATAGTGCTCTGGCGACCTCTGGCATTAAAGCGTAAAAGGGCAGTCCCCCACCCCAGTGAGCACACACTAAAGTCAAATCGGGGAAATTAGTTATGAAGCCATAGAGAAGCCCTGGGGTTATATTCCCTTTACCGGAATAAGAATGCCCTACCGGCTCGGAGGCATGGGTGAGTATAATAAGTCGATGCTCCATCGCAGTCCGGGCTATTGGCCCCATAATACCTCCGTCAGCAAAATCAAAACCCTGGGTATCGCTTCTCAGTTCGCCGATACCCTTAGCTCCACCCTTCACACAGCGCTCAAGCTCAACTATCGCCTGCCGGCCTGCCAGAGGCTGTATGGCGCAGAAGCCCACCAGCCTGGTAGGATAACGGGCTGCGGCTTCCAAAATGTAATCATTGGTTTCATGACAAAGCTCGTGGCTCGACCAGCCGATGTTGAGCACCACCGAGACATTAATGCCCTCTCTATCCATGTTGGCAATAAGTTCCTCAGCAGTGGCAATTTTAGCTTTGGGGTCTTTGTATAGAAGGTCAAAACAGACGTCGCGCCCCAGGTAGCGATCACGATTTTCCTGTAACCGCGGCGGCAAAATATGGGTATGAAAATCCACAATCATCGTCAGAATTATAACAAGGTATAGACGGTGGAACAAGGCTAGCGCGCCACTATGTCATTGCGAGGAGCGCAACGGCGAAGCAATCTTTCGTGCCTCGTTGATACTTAAGGGGTGCGTAGAGATCGCCACGGCTTCTTTCGGATGGCCCCGCAACGACTATAGAGAGGTAATGCCCCGTGATTTATTCTTCTCCCTCTTCCTCTTCGCCTTCCTCAAACTCCTCATCGCTGAAGACGCCAACTTCTCGCCCCTGATGCACAGTCACGATGAAATCATCACGGGCAACGTTGGCCGACATCACCAGATCTTCGTCAATGGTATCAATAAGGTCCTGTATACCATCCTGGCTTAAATTTTCTCCCACACAAAGCGTGGCGTAGACTATCGAAGGGGTGAAATGAATATCCACTTTGCCCACCTGCTCATCACCGTTGACTATGAGATAAGCTTCGGAGTGTGCAGTGCGGCATTCCCTTTCGAACCGATACTCTGCCATTATCAATCCTCCTCTATGGACGAACCTGCCCGCTGCCCATCACTATCCATTTATAGGTGGTGAGCTCCCTGAGTCCCATTGGGCCACGGGCATGAAACTTCTGTGTGCTTATTCCTACCTCGGCACCCAGCCCGAACTGGCCGCCATCGGTAAAGCGTGTACTGGCATTGACATATACGCAAGCTGCGTCTACCTCATCCAGGAACTTCATCGCTGCCGAATAATCTTCCGTCACAATGGCCTCGGAATGACCCGAGCCATAACGCTCGATATGCTCTATTGCCTCCTCCAGAGAATCGACCACCTTTACAGCGGCAACCAGAGCCAGGAACTCTTTGCCCCAGTCTTTCTCAGTGGCGCGAACCATCTTAATCGAAGTCAAAGGTTTCAGGATTTTCAGGGCTCGCTCATCGCAACGCAACTCCACGTTGGCCTTGCCCAATTCCTTGGCAACCATCGGCAGGTAGCTCTTCACTACCTCGGCATGAACCAGTATAGCATCCAGCGCATTACAAACAGTGGGCCTCTGCACTTTAGCGTTATAAACAATGGCTGCCGCTTTTTTGAGATTTGCGCTCCTGTCGACGTAGGTATGGCAGACACCAATCCCACCAGTAACCACAGGCAT
>DAOUMT010000177.1:0-6247 GCA_034409195.1 Dehalococcoidia bacterium | reverse complement strand
CTTACAGCCCTCGTTGGATCAGATTTCGGCGAAGAAACCCGGAGGATGTGAGATGAAAAAATTTATTGATTTGAGCGTACCTACAGAAGACAGCCCCAGCGAACCCATTCCGGTGAAGGTTAGCCATGAGAAGCACAGCCTGAGCATAGAGGTGATGAAGATGTTCTTAGGTTGTGCTGAGGGGGATTTGCCTGAGGGATTAGGCTGGGCAAGTGATACAGTGACCATGATTTCTCATGCCGGAACTCATGTTGATGCACCCTGGCATTATTCTCCGACCTCTGAGGGGAGAAGGGCCAGAACCATCGATGAAATGCCGTTGGAATGGTTCTACAGTGACGGCGTGGTGCTGGACATGAGACATAATCCGCGCGGCTCGGGCGTAAGCGTTGACGACCTTAAGAAAGCGTTGGCTAAAATCAAGTATAAGATTAAGCGCTGGGACATTGTTCTGATACAGACCGGCGCAGACAAATTGTGGGGGAAAGCCGAATATTTCGAGGCTGGATGTGGAATGACCAGGGATTCTACCATCTGGTTAATTGATAAGGGCGTCAAGGTTATGGGGATTGATGCCTGGGGGTGGGACCGTCCGTTCTGGGCCATAAAAGAGGAATTCGCTCGAACTGGAAACAAGAGTTTACTGTGGGGCGCACACTATGCGGGCATAGAGAAAGAATACTGTCATATAGAGAAGCTGGCTAATCTGGACCAACTTCCACGCCCCTTCGGTTTTAAGGTTGCCTGCTTTCCAGTGAAACTCATGGGTGGCAGCGCAGGCTGGAGCCGCGTAGTAGCCATAATGGGGGATTGAGCGAATTTACAATCTACGAAGCCAGTGAGCCAGCTAAAATTTCACCTTGCTCATGCCCTTAAGGCCAAGAATCTGCCTTGCATCATCGGGCGTGGCAATTTCCCTCTCGAAAAGTTCAGCGATTTTGTGGATTTTCTCCACCAGCTCCGCATTGCCCTTCGTCAGCACCTTGTACTTGACGAATATGTTGTCTTCCATTCCCACTCTTACGTGGCCGCCCATTGCCATTGCGACAGCACCGAGGTGAAACTCTGCGGGATAGCCGATGCCTATTACAGACCATGTATAATTGTCCGCACCTAGCCATCTATGTGTTTCAGTCTGAAGGTGCATAAGTTCGTATGGCGTAGCGGCTGTACCGCCTAAAACACCGAGAACGTACTGTATATGCACCGGCAGGTCCAATTGGCCTGCTCTGACAAGGAAGCCAGCGTTATAGAGTCCATTTGTACCATATACTTCGACCTCTGGCTTGACGTTGTGCTGTTTCATAGTTTTAGCAAACACTTCCAGGTCTGCAAAGGTGTTTTTGAAAACGAAATCCTTGGAGAGTTCTATCATCAGTTTTTCCCAAGGATACTTATATTCTTTGATCCTCTCTGCAAGTGGAAACAGGCTGAAGTTCATGCTCTCAATGTCCAAAGAACACATTTCTGGTTCAAACTCGGGGACGACTGCTATTCTCTGCTCCGCTGTCATTCCCATGCCGCCGCCGGTGGTGGTACAAACCACCACGTTGCATTTTTCCTTGATTTTCGTGAGGGTTTCCCTCCAGATTTTTAAATCAGCGGTTGGAATGCCATCCTTGGGATCCCTTACATGGACGTGGACAATTGCCGCTCCTGCCTTGTATGCCCTGTATGCTTCGTCGGCTATCTGGTCTGTAGTTATAGGCAGATATGGCGTCTGGGATGGGCCCACCGCAGAGCCGGTCAAGGCGCAGGTGATTATCAGTTTAGGCATTCTGGCCATTTTAGCTAACCTCCATTCGTTTGGCGTGGCTATATCTTACGCACACCCAGCATAGCGCGCGCTTCTTCAACTGTTGCCGGCTCCCTGCCTACATCACGCGCCATTCTAGCCGCCTTTTCCACTAACGGTCCGTTCCCCTGTGACATTTTCCCCGGCGATAAATAGAAGTTGTCCTCAAGCCCTACCCTGATGTTACCGCCGAGGGCCAGAGCCGTTGCTAAAAGAAGCCACTGCTCATGGCTGATACCTATAACTTCCCATGCTACACTGGTGGGAACCAAGCTGGACACATGAGCTAAATTCCTGGCAGTTGCAGCCATTCCTCCTACTACTCCCATTATCAGGCTTACCTGAAAATTCTTGAGCAGGCCCATATCCATTAGAGGAAATATACTTTCTAAGTGACCCAGGTCGAAGCATTCACACTCCGGTTTGATACCATTTTTGCTCATGACATCTAAAAAAAACATAATGTCCTCAAAAGGATTATGGAAAACGACGGAGAAGACAAAATCCTTCCTTTTCGGGCTGTATTTAGCATAATTCATTGTCCCCATATTAAGAGCGGCTATCTCGGGCTTCAGCTCCCGGATATGGGCAATTCTGGCGTCTCTCTCTGTCATTACTGCCCCGGTCGAGAAGTTTATTATTATGGGGCATCTTTTTCTTACCTCGGCCATGATCTCCCTGAAGACCTCTACCCTCCAGGATGGACCGCCATCGTTCTCTCTGGCATGAATATGAACTACTGATGCTCCGGCATTGTATGAAGCCAACGCTTCCTCAGCGATCTCCTGCGGGGTATATGGAATCCACTTACATTGGTCTCTGTTAGCAGCAACACCCGTCAGTGCTGCAGTTATTACTACCTTGTCCTCTAATGCCATGGATACTCCTTTCCGCTATTTTCCCTTCCACAAAGGTTCGCGCTTCTCCATAAAGGAGGCGATACCCTCAGCAACATCTTCAGCCATAGTGTTGATCGCCAGCATGGACGACAGATATTCCAGCGCCTTCTCGTATTCCATATCCCGCATGGTGTAAAAAGCTCTTCTGCCAAGCCTGAGTGTCGCAGGACTTTTCTTTGCCATCTTCTGAGCGATTTCGTCAACTTTTGCATCTAATTGGTCTCTGGGCACCACGTGATTGACCAGACCGAGCTGTCTGGCTTCTCGTGCATCCACTCTTTCACCTGTTAGCATTATCTCGAGAAGACACTTGGGAGCACTCGTAACGCGGAGCAAGGTCGCCATGATTATATAAGGGAATAAGCCCACGTTAACTTCCGGTGTGCCAAACTTGCAGTCTTCGGCGGCTATTACTATGTCGCAAGCCGAAGCTAACCCGAGCCCACCTCCCATAGCATGGCCGTTAATGCGCCCGATTAAAGGTTTTCTCAGTCCCTTGATTAGCTTGAAGAGGTCAGCGAATTTCCGTTGCTCTTCATGCCGCTCAATGAAACTCGTGCCAGCAGCAATAGACTCGCCAATATCAGCACCTGAGCAAAAGGCTCTGCTTCCAGCCCCGGTAAGCACAATGACAGCAATGTTGGGATCATCATCGTATTTTCTAAACGCCTCAAGCAGTTCATTCATCATTGTGGGCGAAATTGCGTTCCTTTTCTCTTCGCGGGACAGGATTATCCTGCCCACCTTATTCTTTGCCTCAGTTACTATTGTCTGGTACATTCAAGACCTCCTAAACAGGGTAGACTCCGTGCTTCCTGGGATGTCTGAAGATTTTCTTGTCTTTAGTGCGTTCAAGTCCAAGGAAAAGGACTCGTCTGGTTTCTCTGGGGTCGATCACATCGTCTACCAAACCCAGGGCAGCTGTTCTATCGATGGTAATGTGTGGTCTTAATTCTGCGGCCAGCTGCTCCACCAGTTCGGCAGGTTTCTCAGCGGTTGCTAGTTGTTTTCTAGCTACAATGGATACCATGCCTTCGGCACCCATAACGGCTATTTCAGCTCCGGGATAGGCAATCAGCAGGTCGGGGTCAAAGGCTCTGCCGCACATGCCGTAGTATCCAGCCCCGTAGGATTTTCTCACGATAACAGTGAATTTCGGCACACTGGCTTCAGCGACAGCGTGAATCATCTTGGCACCGTGCCTTATGATGCCCGCTTTCTCCGCTCTGGAGCCTACCATATAGCCGGGGACGTCTGACAGGAAAAGAAGTGGTATATTGAAGGCGTCGCAGAGCCAAATAAACCTTGTAGCTTTATCAGAAGCGTCTACGTCAATGATACCGCCGATGTGCATGGGATTATTTGCGACGATCCCCACAGGATAACCGCCTATTCTTGATAAGGCAATTATTATATTTCTGGCCCATTTGGGCTTGATCTCAAAGAAATAGCCATCGTCTACAATGTACTTGATAAGCTCATGCATATCGAAGATTTGTGAGGGATTGTCGGGGATAACGTCCAATACGCTGTCGGCAATCAGGGTAGTCGGATCGCCAGAATACTTGGCCCGAGGCGGTTTCTGGTCGCAATTTTGAGGGAAGAAGGAAATGTACCGCTTTATTGCTTTGATACATTCCTCATCCGAGGCTACCTCCAGATCGCCACAGCCGCTCATATCGCAGTGAACGCGGGAACCTCCTAGTTGGTCGTCTGTCAAATCTTCGCCTATCACCATCTTGACCAGAGATGGGCCCCCTAAACCCATAGCGGATTTGCCCTTAACCATGGGCACGAAGTCAGAAAGCCCGGGAATATAGGCTGTGCCTGCATATCCAGGTCCCATCATAGCTGCGACCAGAGGAATTATGCCCGACATAAGCGCTTCTTCTTTGAACAAATATCCGGTATCGGCGAAATATGGAATCCTTTCCACACCGAAGCCACCTTTACCCAGCCTGGCACCGCCGGAATCTATCAACCAAATCATTGGTATTCTGTGTTTCAGTGCAGTTTCTCGTATTCGAGTTACTTTAAACTCACTAATAATTCCCATAGAGCCGCCTCTTACAGTAAAATCGTAAGCCGCGACGGCTGTGTCTCTCAGAATATTCCCATCATTTATCTTGCCATAGCCGGTAATGACTCCATCTGCCGGGACAAGCTCTTTGGTCCCTTCTTCGCTGCCTAGCATACCGACTTCTACGAATGAACCCTTTTCAAACAAGAGGTCAATTCTCTCACGGGCGGTCAGTTTACCTTTATCATGCTGTTTTCTCACCGCCTCTTCACCGCCCATTTTTTCTATTTCTTGGCGGAGATTCATTAGCTTTTCGACTTCATCTCTCATCCTCTTACCCATATTCTCCCTCCTTAAACATAGATACGAAAGACTATGGCTTATCGGGGATTTCTCATTTCACTGAGGGCAGCTATTCGAACTCATTTTAGGGCACATTATAATATCCCCGGCATTATTTTGCTGTCAAGCTGTCTGACAATACAGCGTCTAGACCAGCGTTGCGGTATTCATCGCTACCATTAAGAGTCTATCATTAGCCCCTGTATCGACCACTTCGACACGGGTCAAGACAGTATCGCCAGTCTTGCGAAGCACCTTGGCCTTGGTGCGGAACGGGCCGACTTTTCCCTGAGACAGGTAATGCATGCTCATATCTCTTGTTGTCAGGTGTTGACCGGTAATTGCACGAGCTGCGCATTGTCCTGCTATATCAGCAAGCAGTGCAGTTATGCCTCCCTGGATTGCATTAAAGCTGTTACGTATGTAATCACTCATTTTGATTTCAACAGTACCTGCCCTGTCATCCAGAATCTGAAGTCCAACTTCGTCAAGATAGCGTCGATGGAGACCTGAGCCCTCAGCAGCGAAGGTGGTAGAGGTGACGGAGTCTACTTTGACTTCCAGGGTATCCTTTTTTCGGGGAAGCCTTGAGAAATTTATGATTGCACATCCGACTGATACACCTGGTCGCACGGAGCTACTTGACTTTACCCTGATGTCGACATCGATGACATTCATTGTCTGCCCTGTTCTAATGACTGTCCCGGATGCGACAATGGTGCCTGAAGTGGCCGGTCTTGTTGTATATATCGAGAGACCGGCTGTAGCGATCCAATCGGGATAGACTGCCCTTATTGCGAGGGACGCGCCGAGGACATCCATGAGTGTTGCGAGAACACCAACATGTACGCCGCCTCGGTCGGTGCAGACCTCGGGCACAACTGGCGCTCGTACAATACACCGCGCGCTGTCTGGAAACTCAACTGAGATGAGGAGGTCTCGCAGCATGTGATGCAGAGGCGGATAGTCACTTGTGATAACCTCGCTTAGTTTGTTATTTTCCATTGCTTACCCATTCCTTGTTCTCAGGTAATATTGGCTATCATAGCGTGAAGAACAGGGTATTCCTGCATGTAAAATCAGGCTTAAAAAACATTGAGCGGCTTTGCCTATATTAACGTAGGCATAGCAATTTAATCAAGTCTTGTACTTATGAGGGCAGTTAATGAGCAGTCCAGATGAGGTAGGGCC
>DAOUMT010000176.1:0-13998 GCA_034409195.1 Dehalococcoidia bacterium | reverse complement strand
CGTTAGGACAGCCGATTATGCCGACATCGGCTATCAGCTTGAGATCAAGAAGCAGGCTCTTCTCTTCGCCAGGCTTACCCTTCTCTGCAGTTCGTGGAGCCTGATTCGTGGACGTAGCGAAATGGGTATTGCCACGGCCTCCCTTTCCTCCTTTAGCGACCAGTACCTGTTGACCCTGTTCCACTACATCCGCAATTAATGCACCTGAGTCATCTTCAGTTTTGAGCCGCACCTGAGTGCCCAGAGGCACTTTTATAAAGAGGTCCTCTCCCTTCTTCCCGTGCATATTCTTCCCCTTCCCAGGAGCCCCTTTCTCTGCTTTAAATTGCTTCTTGTACCTGAAAGCAAGCAGAGTGGACTCACTTTCATCACCCACAAGGTACACGCTGCCTCCATTCCCTCCATCCCCTCCATCGGGACCTCCGTAGGGAACAAACTTCTCATGGCGGAAGCTTATTACTCCATTTCCTCCATCGCCAGCCTTAACATAAATTTCAACTCGGTCTATCAATTATCCATCCTTATTAGGATATCTCCAATATTTCGGAGTAATTATAAGCAAAGTTGGGATGGCTGTAAAACTAATAATTATATAGCTGGGGAAATCGAGGAAATGATGTTTGTCTGAATGGGGGCACTCAGTGGAGGATAAGGTAGGTTAAATGAATAAATTGTGGAAGTAGTGTGAATAAAATGAAGACTGGGAGAGTGGCGCTTACTTGAGAAAGGAAGACATAAAGATAAAGCAGTTATCCACAATTCAAACAGGATTTCCACAAAAAAGTGGGAGTTATCCACATTTTTATGTTAATGCTTTAGGTGAGTAGTCGTTTAGGCTGATTTGGAGTACAGGTTCTCTCTAATCTCCAGAAGATCGCGGCGCAGCCCGTGGTCGGTGTTGACCTCCTCGGAGATTTTGTTATAGCAATGCAGGATCGTGCTGTGGTCTCGATTCCCCAACTCTCTGCCAATTTGGGTCCAGGAGCATTGAAGCTCTTCTCTAAGAAGGTACATCACTATCTGCCTAGCTTGAGACGAGGTCTTGTCCCGTCTCTTACCCTGTATGGTCTCAGGAGTGATATTAAAAAAGCTGCCCACCGCACTTATAATTACCGGCGGCGTCAGGGTGCGTTTATGGGCATCGCTGGAGATATCCGCCAGAGCCTGAGTTGCCAGTTCGACTGTAAGCGGCGATTTGGTAAGTCTGGCGTATGCCAGGACGCGGTTGAGCGCCCCCTCCAGTTCGCGGATATTCTTCTGGATGCGGCGAGCTATGAAGTTCAACACATCGGGTGGTACTCCTGTTTTCTGTTCCTCAGCCTTCATCTGAAGAATGGCGGTTCTGGTTTCCAGGTCGGGCGGCTGCATGTCTACAATCAGACCCCATTCGAAGCGGGAGCGCAGTCTATCCTCCAGCAGAGAAAGGGACTTCGGAGGGCGGTCACAACTGATAACAATCTGGCTGTTACCGGTATGGAGGTCATTGAAGGTATGGAACAGGCCTTCCTGCGTCTGCTCTTTACCGGCTATGAATTGAATGTCATCCAGGAGGAGGACATCTACACTGCGATATTTGTTCCTGAAGTCCTCGCTTCTTCTCTCTCTGATAGCGCTGATGAACTCGTTAGTGAACTGCTCAGCGGTGACATACATCACCCGAGTGCGAACACGGATAGCCTCCCAGCCTATGGCATGCAGAAGGTGGGTCTTGCCCAGTCCCACACCGCTGTAAACGAACAAGGGATTGTAGCTGTTTCCGGGATTCTCCGCTACTCCCAGGGCTGCGGCATGGGCCAAGCGGTTACTGCTGCCCACTATGAAGGAAGCGAAGGTGTACTTTCGATTCAACCTGGGCGCACATGTCCGCTGTTTGTAGTTTGTCGAAGCAGGGGTTGAAGGTAAAGGAGGAGCTAGCTCTTCATCCCCGTTTCCAAGATGTACCTGGAACTGTACCGATAACGGCTTCCCGGCAATCCCGATTAGCGTTTTCTCAATTAAAGGGTGCAGGCGCCTCTCTAAAGATTCTGTGACGAAACTGCTCGGTACCCCAACTGTGAAACAGCTATCGCTGAAATTTAACCCTACTGTATTCTTTAACCAGGTCTGGTAGTTTGCCGGACTTACTTTGGCTTGCAACTCGTCGAGCGCCGCTTTCCACATCTCGACAGCGGGTCTCGTTTTCATACCGCACCTCATCACAACAACTTGACAAAGCTACCTCTACCCACCCTCAGGCAGGTTTTAGTGCACAAAAAGAAACGATAAAAAGCAGTCTTATACGACTAATAAGTAAAACTAGAACTATTTCCCCTCAGATGCGTTTGTTTCCCGATAGCGCATTGCTGCTGGTTGTGCTCCAGAGGAAGAGAGCACAACTCACGGAGGGCGTTTCATTTGTGTAGCTTTCTTTGTGGAAAACATAAAGGAAAATTGCGTAGTTAAGATAGCAGACAGCAAGGCTCAGGTCAATAGATTTTTATTACATTTTTTAAGGAGAAAAATATAACATAGATAGGATGGAAATTGACGATGGAGATGAAGCTGAGGACTTATAGGCTTGGTTGACGGCTAGATGCCATGATGTTATTATCAGGCGCAGGCAAAAGGAAGGACAAATTTGCGCAGCAGAAACCGTAAAGAAAGTAAAGTATGGTGATAAGGCTGATTCTGATTTTATTGGCGTGTCCGGCTCTGCTGGTGGCAAGTGTGGCATGTGGGAAAGGGAATGCGACATCGCCTTTTACAGTCAGCGGGGGAATGGAGCTTGCTAATGCCGTCTCGTTGACTGACAACCATATTCAAAGCATGGTAAACACTATGCAGGTTTTAGCTATGACGAATGAGGTTAAAGCCGGGAATTGGGAGGGCATGCAGGACCTCCTCAGCAGATTCAGTCAGGATCAACTACCTGCACTTATGTGGTTTGCGCTGCCGGACGGCTCATATTATGCAGTGGGGGTGGGTAAAGCCAGCGCCAACCTGAGCGACCGCGCTTATTTTCCCAAGGTTATGTCAGGAGAGGTCTCAATCGGCGATCTGGTGGTGAGTAAAGCAACAGGCAAGAATTCAGCGATTGTCGTGGTCCCGGTCAAAAACGATGGGGCGGTCATTGGCGCCCTGGGCGCGTCCGTATTTTTGAAAGACTTCAGCAACACTCTTGTCCAGGAAATGCAATTGCCCTCTGACATGGTTTTCTACGCCATAAATGACCAAGGTTATATAGCACTATCTTCTGACACCCAGTTGATTATGCAGAAAGCCTCCGACCTGGGCAGCTCGTTTTCTCAGGCTGTGAGTGAGATGCTTTCAAAGAAGCAAGGAAATGCAACATATCAGTTGGGAGGGATGACAGAGACCGTTGTTTACACGACTTCATCGGTTCCCGACTGGTGCTTCGTTCTAGGCACTAGAACTAAATAAGTGGGAATGATTATGGGAAGCAAGAAACTAGCAGCTTTATTCGGACTTTTCTTGATTCTGGCAAGTCTGCTCTTTTCCAGTTGCGCTACAACGGGAAGCGTTGCGCAAGTTCACCCCCCGCCACCAGCGGGGGCTTCACTGATAGTCATAGACAGCTCCGGCAACGCTTTGCCCATTGTGTTTCCCTTCTCCCGCGAAGAGAACGGCGTGAATTATTACTTAAGCGATGGTAAAGAGGTGACGAAACAGGAGATTTTGAGCACTTTGGAACCCCAGGGCATGACAGTGAGGTATGTCAGTGACATCTGGGACACCTCGATTACAGATTTGTTTGCACTCTTTACCCCGGAGCAACTCTATGCAAGGAACAGCCGTGGAACGGCAACCAACGCTGCACTGCTATACGATTTGTGGGACTCCCTTACCAACGGGCCGCCGCAAATGCGTGAACATCCCAGGGAAATGCTCGATGGGCTGATACCTAACAAGAGTATGCGTTCGATAGCCTACGCTTACATTGAGCAGCGTAAAGAGTCTTACTTCGGTTACTAAATCGAAAGGCCCCCAATTTGGGGGCCTTTTAGATTCTCTTAAAATTAAGATCGTTTAGTCTCAAGCGGAACTGCCAGCCATAGCAACAGATTGCGGCACAATCTTTTCAAGCACGATCTTGCCATCCTGGTAATCAATCTGAATTGTCTCCCCGTTAGAGAACTTGCCATTAAGCAAGGCGTCTGAAAGCTGGTCTTCGACCTCCCGCTCGATAACACGTCTCAGAGGGCGAGCGCCGAAGGCGGGATCATAGCCTTTCTCTCCCAGGTAGTCCTTTGCCGCATCGGTTATCTCCAGCTTTATGTCTTTCTCTTTGAGCTGGCCCTGTACCTGAGAGAGCATCAGCTCCACAATCTTGCGAATGTGTTCCTTGTTCAGAGCGTGGAATACCACCACCCCGTCGATACGGTTAAGGAACTCAGGGCGGAAGGTCTTCTTCATCTCGTCGAGTACTTTGTCCCTCATCTTTTCATAGGACAGCTGAGCTGCCTTGCTCTCATCGCTGCGAGAGACAAAGCCGATGGCGCCCTCTTTCCTGATAAGCTCGGAGCCTATGTTGCTGGTCATGATTATGATAGTGTTGCGGAAATCGACCCGCCGTCCCTTGGCATCGGTGAGGTGCCCATCATCGAATATCTGCAGCAGGATGTTGAACACGTCAGGATGGGCCTTCTCGATTTCATCCAGCAATATGGCCGAGTAAGATTTGCGTCTCACCGCCTCGGTCAGTTGTCCGCCTTCATCATAGCCGACATATCCCGGCGGAGCACCGACGAGACGAGCTACAGTGTGCTTTTCCATAAACTCCGACATGTCGAGCCTGACCAGCGAATCCTCACTGCCAAACATGAACTCGGCCAGTGCCCGCACCAGCTCGGTCTTGCCTACGCCTGTGGGCCCCAGGAAGATAAAGCTCCCTATGGGGCGTCTGGGGTCCTTGAGCCCAGCCCGTGCCCTTCTCACTGATTTCGAGACAGCAACAATGGCCTCGTCCTGCCCTACGATACGCTTATGCAGTGCCTCTTCCATCTGAAGCAGCCTGGCGGACTCATCCGATGCCAGGCGCGTCACGGGGATGCCGGTCCACATGCTGACAACTTCAGCGATGTGCTCCTCGGTCACCACCTTCTTTTCAGTATCGAACTCCTGCTGCTGCTGCCACTCGCTGCGCATTTTCTCCACTTTCTCGCTGAGCTTCAGCTCTCGTTCGCGCAGCTCTGCGGCATACTCGTACTGCTGTGAGCCGATAGCCTGCTCCTTGTCTTTTCGCAGGGACTCCAGAGCCTTTATGGCCTCGTTCAGGCTCACGGGCACACGCGACTGCTTGATCCGCAGCCTGGATGCGGCCTCATCTATAAGGTCGATTGCCTTATCCGGCAGGAAGCGGTCGGGTATATATCGGCCTGCTAGCGCAGCAGCCGTCTTTAATGCCTCGTCATTTATAGTCAAACGGTGATATTCCTCGTAGCGGCTCTTAATGCCTCTCAGGATTTCAATGGTCTGTTCAATCGAGGGCTCCTCGACCAGAATGGGCTGGAAACGGCGCTCCAGGGCGGCGTCACGTTCCACGTGCTTGCGATAGTCATCCAGCGTGGTAGCGCCGATACATTGCAGCTCGCCTCTGGCCAGAGATGGCTTCAGGATGCTGGCAGCATCTACTGCGCCCTCGGCAGCGCCAGCGCCGACGAGGGTATGAATTTCGTCTATAAAGAGGATACAGTTGCCTGCAGTCTTTATCTCCTCGATAACCTTCTTCAGTCTCTCCTCAAATTCACCGCGGTATTTTGTCCCTGCGACCAGGGAACCGATATCAAGAGTAAGCAGTCTCTTTGCCTGCATGGTCTCCGGGACATCGCCAGAAACTATGCGGTGGGCAATGGCCTCGGCAATAGCTGTCTTGCCTACTCCTGGCTCTCCAATGAGGACAGGGTTGTTCTTGGTGCGCCGGCTGAGCACCTGAATCACACGCTCGATTTCCCGGGCTCGCCCGATTACCGGGTCGAGTTTGCCGGCCCGTGCCGCAGAGGTCAGGTCCACTCCGAGCTGATCGACAGTCGGGGTCTTGGTGGTAGGCCGCTGCCCTGCAGCGGGATGCGGCGCGCTCTGGCTGAGGACACGGTTTAGCTCGGTGTGTACGCGTTCCACGCTGACACCCAAGCTCTCCAGAACGCCTGCGGCAACCCCTTCGCCCTCGCGTAACAGGCCCAGAAGGATATGTTCAGTGCCGATATACTGATGCCCCAGTAAACGGGCTTCATCTACCGCCAGTTCGATAACCTTCTTAGCCCTGGGGGTGAGGCCGACTTCGGTCTGGGTTGTTCCCTCGCCGCGGCCAATGATGAATTCGACAGCAGCCCTGACCTTGTTCAACCCGATGCCGAGATTGGAGAGGACCTTGGCAGCCATGCCGTCTTCCTCGCGTACCAGTCCCAGCAGTATGTGTTCAGTGCCAATGTAGTTATGGTTGAACCTTCGTGCCTCTTCCTGAGCCAAGGCCAGAACCTTGCGCGCTCGCTCTGTGAACTTGTCGAATCTATTAGCAGCCATTTCCCAACTCCATCGAGCTCCTGTGGCCCTAATTTTTTCCTTAGTACTGATTCTTAAGTCAGACTTTAGTACTGGCTTTCGAGCCCATTTTAACACAAAGAAGCTTTAAAGAAAAGAGCCCAAATTTACTATACCTCTGAAATTTGGGCTCTTTAATGCTTCCCAGCAGTGGCATATTTTCCTCAAGGAGTTGCCCCCTCAGTATCGTCTGCGCTGGGGCGTTTCACTTCCGTGTTCGGGATGGGAACGGGTGGTGCCACCCCGCTCTAACCACCAGGAAGCAATAAAAATCTCTTAGTACTAAAGTTTAGCTTAAAATAGCTCCTCGTTGCCTTCTGGAAGCTTGCCGTGTTCCTGCAAGAATTGCTGGATCAGCTCGCTTTCCCGCATAGTATACATCAAAGTCTCCTCAAAATGCAAGTACCTGGCTCTTTTAACCCAGTCGTCTCCCGAGTTAAGCACTTCCCGCAGGCCTTTACGTATATCGGGATTGCTCCCGATATAGATAACCTCTTTCTGTTCGTTAAACAGGCGGTAGACCCCGTCTTTTTCCGGGGCGGCGTCTACATTAGCAGAGTTAAATTCCAACCATTCGCTCGGCGGCAATGTCACAGGCGATATCTCGAGCCTCAGGTCGCACCTCAGACACCTCGCTGCCTCCTCGCAAGCCCTCTGTTTGGGGAAGCCGAGCTCTACCTCGGAGAAGTCGCTGGTACGGCGTTCTGCGGTGAGACGCGGTATCTTCAGACGAGGCCTGTCGGCAAAGCCTTCTTCTCTGCCGAACGAGGGGCTGGCTTTCACAGGTTCAGTTAAGACCTCACTGATGTCCCCGCTGCCTCCCAAGTATTTGTCTATTGAAATAGCCGCTTTCCTTCCTGCAGCGATAGCTTTGATGACCGAGGCAGGGCCGGTGGCGGCATCGCCGCCGGCGAAAACACCGTCTATGCCTGTGGCCAGTGTTTCGGAATCGACTTTCAAAGTTCCACCGGCCAGGGGCTCAATCCCAAAGCCGGAGGGAATAGCAGGCATTTGGCCGATGGCAGCTATCACGGTATCGCAGGCAATATTGAATTCGCTGCCCTTGATGGGCACCGGGCGCTTTCTGCCGCTGGCGTCGGGCTCGCCAAGCTCCATGCGCAGGCATTCCATCACCAGCGTATTGCGATCCTTGGTTATCTTGGCCGGGGCAGCCAGGAACAGTATCTTGATGTCCTCTTCAAGTACCGCCTCTACCTCCTCGGGGTTAGCCGGCATCTCCTGGCGGGAGCGCCGGTAGACGATGACCACCTCTTTCGCCCCCAGGCGGCGCGCCGTGCGGGCCGCATCTATGGCGGCATTGCCTCCTCCGACCACCACAACCCTATTGCCAGGGTCGACCTTCTTGCCCTGGCTCACAGCTATAAGAAAAGATATGCACTCGATAACGCCCGGGCTGTCCTCTCCCGGGACTCCCAGCTTAATCCCCTGGTGGGCCCCTATAGCCAGGAAGATGGCATTGAAGCCCTGCTCCTTGAGGCCGTCAAGGGATTCCACCCTGCTGTCAGTTTTTATCTCGACACCGACGCTCTTTATCCCTTCGATTTCGCTGTCCAGGACTTCACCGGGCAGGCGATACCTGGGTATACCCACCCTCATCATGCCTCCCGGCTCGGGCAAGGCCTCGAATACGGTTACGGAATGGCCGAGCTTTCCCAGGTAGTATGCTGCGGTCAGTCCCGCAGGCCCTGAGCCCAGGACTGCCACCTTTTTGCCCGTCGGGCTGGCCTTCCTGGCCTTTGTTTGCCATTCCTTATTATTATCCTGCTCGGCGATGAAGCGCTTGAGCGCGCAGATAGCGATGGGCTGGTTCAGTTGCCCCCGTCGGCAGACGCCCTCGCAGGGATGGAAGCAGACGCGGCCCAGCACAGCGGGGAAAGGCACTTTCTCTCGTACTACTGCCAATGCTTCAGGGAACTTGCCCTCAGCCGTGAGGCGCACGTAGCGAGGCACATCTATCCCCGCAGGGCAGGCGTTAGTGCAGGGCACCAGAGCGGTTTCGCGCTCTGCTCTCTTGATGTCCAGGTCGAGCAGTGCCCCGGTGGGGCATACCTCGACGCAGGCGCCACAGAACTTGCACCCGGACTCCCTTAGCGTTTTAGCGATAGCTCCTGCGATGACCTCACCATCCCGAATGACGAATCCCAGTGCGCCTATGCCGCGCAAATCCTGGCATACCCTGACGCAGCGGGTGCAGCCGATGCACAGGTTGTAATCTTGAGTGAACAGCGGCTCATCTTTCTTAACAGGCAAGTCTCTGAATATATAGCGGGGAATGCTCTCTTTGAGGCCGATGAACTCTACAACTGCCTGTAGCTCGCAGTAACCCAGCTTGGAGCAGCAACGCTCTTTGATAGGTATGCTGTTGGGACATGACTCGAACGGGCTGCAGCCCTCTCGCTGTTTACAGGTGAGACAGGCGTGGGGATGCTTGAGCAGAATGGCTTTCAGGTTCTCGCGCCGCATCTCCTGAACCCGGGGCGTGTTGGTATGAACCACCATGCCCTCGGCAGCAGACAGGTTGCAGGAGGTGGCGAGGTCCTTCAGACCCTCTACCTCCACGATGCAGAGCCTGCATCCCTGAAACTCCAGGCCGGGGCCTGAGCTCTGGAAAGGTTTGCCGTCGAGATAAATGACATTGGAAGCCTTCAGCCCTGGCGCTGGCGGCAAATCGGGGTGGGCGCAGAGGGCAGGGATATAAATGCCTGCGCTTTGCGCCGCCTGGAGGACTGTCTTATCTTTTTCGACCTCGACCTCTTTATTATCAATGGTGAGCTTTATCTTCGCCATTTGGCCCCTTTTCTAAAACTACGGGTAGCTTAGAGTTAAGACTCCTTGCTACCCTGTCTAATCAAATATTTGGGCACTATCATTTTTCACGTTTATTATAAAAGGGAGCAGGATTGTGAGTCAAATCTGACCGATGTTCCTGAAATGTTGCGTCGCCACGGGAGTGGCGACGCTACAGGTTCCAACTTCCAACGAGACTGCCAACGAAGCATTTGACACCGAACTCTTCCCCAGCTAATATGCACTAAGTGCAAAGTCCACCAAGTCCTTTGAAGCAGTGCGAGGTCTAGAATGAATGCAGTAACGAAGGAAGGATGCCCATTCTGCAAAATCGGCAGACATGAGCTGCCAGCCGTGGTAGTTGAGGAAGAAGATGATTTGCTGGCTATCATGGACTTATATCCTGCCGCAACCGGGCACATTCTGGTGATGCCAAAGCTCCACATTGAAGATATATATTCCATGCCGCCGGATTTAGGCGCTCGAATCATGGTGATGGTTTTAGTGGTTGCCCGTGCCATCAAGGAAACGCTTTCTCCCATCGGCCTCAATCTGCTCCAATCTAATGGAGTAGAAGCAGGACAGACTATTCCGCATTTCCACATGCATGTCGTGCCTCGCTATCCGCACGACTCCGTTTTCCTAAGGTTCGGTCACGGCAACGTACCTGCCCAGATTGATGAACTGGAGAAAACCGCTTCCCTAATCAGGACAGCGCTAAAAAGTAAGTAGGCCGAGTTCTTCTGGTTCTATAGCATTTCTGAAAAGAGGATTTTTTGTGGAAGTGTGCTTCCCTGCCTCTACACTTTGCCCAATTTTGAGTGTGAAGTCGATAATGAAATCGTAACAGCTGATAGACGCTGTAGGGGCATAGCGCGCTATGCCCCTACTATATATCGATTGTCCGATTTAGAACAGTCCTGATACCTTGCCGGTCTTGACGTCTACGTCCACCCTTCTGAAAGCAGGGTCGGAGCTGGTTCCCGGCATCAGGCTGATGGTGCCGGCCATGGGGCAGAGGAACTTGGCACCCGAATAGATTAGTACGTCGCGGATGGGTAGCGCCCAACCCTTGGGAACACCCTTAATGGACGGGTCATGGGTAAGGCTCAGGTGGGTCTTCACCATCATGGTGGCGAACTCATCGTACTTGGCGTCTGCCTCGAACCTCTTGGCCTTCTCCGTAGCCTCGGGACTCCAGTTCACGCCGTCGGCTCCGTAGACCGTTTTGGCTATCTTCTCAACCCGCTGCCGCAGCTTCATCTCGTTGGGATACAGGAACTTGAAGTCGTTCTTCTGCTCGCAGGCCTCCATAACCGCATCTGCGAGCTCCAGCGCGCCTTCTCCGCCTTTTGCCCAGTGCTCCGACAGAGCACAGCGGGCGCCGGCGGCTTCAGCCGCTTTCCTCACCATGGCGATCTCCGCCTTGGTATCCGTATGAAAAGCGTTGATGCACACCACCGGATTGATTCCTGCTGTTCTGATGGTATTGATGTGGTGGATCATATTCGGCAAGCCCTTTTCCAATAGACCCAAATCTTCTTTGGTGTAGGAATCGGGCAGGGGCAGACCTGCTACCACCTTAGGTCCTCCGCCGTGCATCTTGAGAGCGCGGATGGTGGTAGTGAGCACCGATACATTGGGTTTGAGGCCGCTGAACCGGCACTTCACGTTCCAGAACTTCTCGAAGCCGATGTCTGCAGCGAATCCGCTCTCGGTTACATGGTAGTCAAACATCTTCAGGCCGATTCGGTCGGCGATGATGGAGGACTGTCCCACGGCGATATTGGCGAACGGGCCGGCATGCACCATGCAGGGCTGGTACTCCACAGTGCAGCAGAGGGTGGGGTTGATGGCATTGCGCATCCAGGCCGTCATCGCGCCGCCCACCTCAAGGTCGCCGGTGGTAATGGGATTGCCCTTTTTATCGTACGCCAAAGTGATCTGGTCCATCCTCTGCCGCAGGTCAGCCAGGTCCCTGACGATGGCGAGCATAGCCATTAGCTCGGAGCTCACAGCGATGCCGAACTTCGACTGCATAGTGAAACAGTCCATGCGGCCTCCCAGGCCGATGACGATGTTGCGGAGACTCTGGGCGCAGAAGTCCATAATCCAGCCCATCTCCACCCTGGTGGGGTCTATGTCCAGGCGGCGCATCTTAGTGAGCCTTTGTAACTGTTCATCAGTGTAATTGCGCTCGTGCTGCATCCTGGCGGTCAGAGCGACCATAGACAGGTTGTGAGCGTTCATAATCTCATTAATATCACCGGTCAGCCCCATGGAGAATTCGGTCATGGGGATGAGCAGCGCATTTCCGCCGCCGGCAGCGGTGCCCTTGATGTTCATGGTGGGGCCGCCCGAGGGCTGGCGCAGACATCCGCCTACATTCTTGCCCCGTTTCCCCAGACCTTCCATAAGTCCGCAAGAGGTTGTGCTCTTGCCTTCGCCTAGAGGCGTGGGGGTGATGGCGGTTACCTCGATGTACTTACCATCCTTTTTGTTCTTTAGGCGCTCCATAATCTTGAGGAAGTCGAGTTTCGGAGTCCGCCCAAAGGGGATAAGCTCCTCCTTTTTCAAGCCCAGCCTTTCGATCCACTCCTCAGGCTTGGGCATGTTCTTCTCGGCTTCTTCTGCAATCTGCCAGTCCTTCATTTTTACTGCATCGTACGCCATATACTCGTGAACCTCCTACCTTCCTTAAATTTTATTTACTTGTTTAGTCTAACCCGTTCGCCCTGAGCTTGTCGAAGGGCGATTTGTCTTACCTTTTGCATAATTGACCAAACTCGGCCAATCTTCGGCAATTAATGTCTGCTTTTTCCTGCGTGACCAACCTTTTATCTGTCTCTCTCTTGCTAGCGCCTCCTCTCGAGATTCGAATTCACAACAATAAACAAGCTGAACAGGAAGCCTCTTTGATGTATAACACTCAAGGACATTTTGTTCGTGTTCGTACAAGCGCTTTTCTAGGTTGTCTGTATGGCCTGTGTAATAGCTCTTGTCAGCACATTCAAGTACATACACCCAAAATCTCTTCGACATTCTGTTTTTAACTCTTTACAAATGCAAAATGGCTTCTCTGAGAAAGCCGTTCATGGGTTCGACAAGCTCACCACGAACGGCAAGAACGAACTTTACCATATCTGTCTTTAGCATTAATCCGTTCAAGCCTGTCGAAGGGCTCGCCACGAACGGTGACGAGATTGTTTTGCCCTCCTTACTTTTTCTTGGCGGACTGCTGCTCGGCAGCCCTGACTGTATTCACCATGAGCATAGTGATGGTCATCGGCCCCACGCCTCCAGGGACCGGCGTGATAGCCTTCGCCTTCTCTTTGATGGCCTCGAAATCGGTATCACCCACCAGCCTGAACCCGCTCTTCTTGGTGGCGTCGGGAATCCTGTTTACCCCGACATCTATCACCACTACGCCGTCTCTGACCATATCTGCCGTTATTACCTTGGCTTTGCCCATGGCGGCGATGAGTATATCCGCCTGCCTGGTGTATTTGGCTATATCCTTCGTGCCGGTATGCACCATGGTTACTGTAGCGTTAGCGCCCCTCTGTTTCTGTATCAGGATAGCCATAACGGGCTTGCCTACTATATTGCTGCGTCCACAGATGACCACGTGCTTTCCTTCGGGACTGTTGCCGCTGCGAACCAGCAGCTCCTGGACGCCGTGCGGCGTGCAGGGCATGAAATATGGGTCACCGATCAGCAGCCTGCCCACGTTCACAGGGTGGAAACCATCGACATCCTTCTCGGGTTCGATGGCGTTGAGGACTTTATCTGCGTCGATGTGCTTGGGCAGGGGAAGCTGCACCAGGACTCCATTGAACTTGGGGTCCTTGTTCAGCTTATGGACAAGGTCAAGGAGCTTCTGCTCCTGGGTGTCATCAGGTAGCACTATGGTCTCGGAGAGGATACCCAGCTCCTCGGCGGCCTTGCTCTTGCCTGTGACATAGGATATAGAGGCAGGGTCCTCGCCCACTCGCACAAAGACCACACCCGGGTTTATGCCCTTGGTCTTGAGTTCTTGCACTTTCACTTTGAGCTCAGCGCGGATCTGCTCTGCTACTACAGTTCCCGAGATTATCTCCGCAGCCATTCTTGGCCTCCTTAATATAGTAATTACCTTATATATATCCTGAGCTTTATGGGGGTAGGAGTGTAGTAATTGGGCCTGGCCTGAGCCAGTATTTTAGAAAATGAGGGATAAACCTTCGAAATGCTGATGTTGAGGGGAGTCGCCTGATTGTGGAGGGAATGATACCTTTAATATCGAAGGTATCAATGATGAAAGCCACCTGCAATTTGTCCTCCAGACCGTCCGAAATTATAGCATATCCCCCAAAAGCGCGCAATCGGCCATCGCAGCAGGGATAAACCGCAGTTTATGCAGTCTGGAAGCGCAGAGTTCGCGGAGTACGCAGAGGGCCAGTTGATTCATAAAAAGAGATTAAACGTTACTAGAAAATAGCTATTTCAAAAATTGAAGAAGTGGGATGTCATTTAATATTCATAAGTGTGTTTATAAACACAATTACCATTCCGTGCTTGACACGGAATCCAGAAAACCCAGCTTCAAAATTACGGTGAAGGTATCTGGATACCGACTTTCGTCGGTATGGTAGACCATTGCTAAACGACCTC
>DAOUMT010000175.1:0-4345 GCA_034409195.1 Dehalococcoidia bacterium | reverse complement strand
TCACCGAGGAGCTTGCCGCAGAGCTGCCCCTTCTCGTCGCTTAAATCAAGAACACGATACCCTGATAGCAGGTGATTCTCCTGGCCCGCCATGGTTCCACCTCCGCTGCTGGGGTGACTTAGATTAAGAGTAATAGAGAAGCCAGGCTATCCTATTACTTCTTTTTGACGCAATGCCTTTATATTCGTTGCATCATGGCCGAGTTCGAGTAAGATCTCTTCGGTGTGCTGTCCTAATTGCGTGCTCCAGTTCCTGATTTGAGAAGGTGAGCTCAGTTTGAGCATGAAGCCTACTTGCTTGACACTGCCTAAAACCGGGTGGGGCATTTCCTGAATCATGCCGCGTGCCTTGAGTTGAGGGTCTGAAACAAGCTCTTCGATGGAGTAGACAGGGGCAACGCAGGTATCCTTCTGCCTCAGGATTTCTACCCACTCATCCCTGGTTTTAGTTAAGAAGGTCTGTTTGAAATATCGGAGGATCTCCTCACGTTTCGCGCCTTCAGCATACTGGTGTTCGATAAAATCTTCACGGCCTAAAAGCTGGCAAAGGTTAGCGTAGAACCCAGCTTCGATGGCACCTATGCTGATGTACTTTTTGTCTTTCGTTTCATACACGTTGTACCAGGGCCACTGCCCGCTGAGCCAGGTTTCGCCTCTCTGGCAGGCTACGCCCCAGGCGAGGTAGGGGTTTATCCATATGCACATCAGCCCCACTACCGTGTCTGTTATTGACACATCGATGAACTGCCCTTTGCCTGTCCTCCCTCGCGCCATCAATGCTGCCAGAATGGCTGTTGCCGCAGACAACCCGCCCCCAGCGAAATCTGCTATCGGTATACCCGGGATCACCGGCTCTCCACCGGCAATTCCTGTTATACCTAAAAGACCGCCGACTGATTCGTAGTTGATGTCATGCCCCACGAGATTGCGGTAGGGGCCGTCTTGCCCGTAGCCCGTAAGCGAGGCATAAACGATCGCCGGGTTTATCTTTTTTATACTGGCATAGTCGATGCCCAGACGTTTCACAACCCCCGGCCTCGACCCCTCCACCACGACGTCGGCGGTTTTACACAGGTCATAGAAGATTTTTTTACCTTCCTCGGCTTTTAGATTTAGCCCCAGGGTCTTGCAGTTCCTGAAACCGGGAAAATCGGCCGAGTTGGGGAACACCTGTGTAATCAGGCCGCCGCGACGTTCGGGATGGGGTTCGTGTATCTTTATTACCTCAGCGCCCAGGTCGCCCAGAAGGGTGGTGCAAAAAGGGCCAGGGCCCACCCAGGTCATATCCAGCACCTTGATCCCCTGCAACGCCGGAGTTGTCTCCTCTCGGGCCTGCTTTTTCGTCCTTCTTGTCTTCGTAAGGCTTTTTTTTGCCAAAGCTTCCTGCCCTCTCGTTTCTCTTTCCAACTAGCGAGCCAGGAAAGTCTGTCTGCGCTTGGCTACCATGTCACCATTCTGGTTGAGGAAGGTGAGCTCCATGGTAAGAAAGACCATCTTCCCTCCGTCTTTGCCTGTACGTTCCTTGGCATCAGCGAACCGGGCGTACCATGTCAATGTATCTCCGGCACGTACAGGGAGGAAGAAATCATAGTCGACACCGCCGTCGAGGATACGTAACAAGCCTGCCTCAATCAAGGTGCCGAACACTTTGCTCATCATCTCGACCGATTCATCACTGACTTTTTTAGCCCAGCCAAAGAAACCCGGCGGAGCTATTATCTCGCCATATTTGCTCTTTCTGGCATACTCCAGATCGCTGTAGAGAGGGTTGGGGTCATCCACCGCTTCGGCATATCTCCTGATGGCGCCTCTTTCCACCTCGTTGATGACCGGCCCTGTCGTGGTACCGAGCAATTGTTTAAGCTTGTCCATTATCTCTGAGCCATTAGCCATTGCCAGTACCTCCTGTAGAACTTGCCTCTTAAAATGTTGGCTTCAAAAATAGGTTTTATAACCGTTCGCCCTGAGCCTGTCGAAGGGAGAACGGTTTATCTCCCCCGTTCATGGTTCGACAAGCTCACCACGAACGGGTACCTCCTCATTGAGGCAGACGATATTTTCATTCTTCGTGGTGACCATCGTATGTTCATGGCAAATTCTTGCTACCAGCTTCTGGGCAGCCCCAGGCCCAGCGAGCAGACGAGGTTTCTCATAACCTCGGAAGTGCCCCCACCCATGTTCAGCCCCACGCATAGCTGATAGTCCTTCTCGAATTTACCCTGCAGCATTGCCCATCTGGACTCTTTCACCTGTCCATAGAGGCCCATAACCTGGCAGCCGAGATAGCTAAGGCGCTGGTTCAGTTCGGTGGCCATGACTTTCGCTGCCGCTGCCATAGGGCCGGCCGCCACCAGGCCCAATCTAATCTGACTCCAGACTACGGAGTAGGCAAAGGAGCGTCCTGTCTCAACCTCGATGGCAAGCTGGGCCAGCCTGTGCCGGACAAAGGGGTTTTGAGCCAGGCTCTTCCCGCCGATTTTTGTCTCCTGGCAAAACTCCACCAGTTCCTCCAGCTCCCGCTTGCAGAAGGAGAATACATTTATCATAGAGCGTTCAAAATTAGATGACATTTGGGAAGCTATCCAGCCCTGGTTCTCCTCGGCCACCCGGTTGCGCACAGGAATCCTGACGTTATCGAAAAATACCTCGTTAAACATGTGTGAGCCTTCCATGCTGCGGATAGGACGGACTGTAATGCCGGGAGTTTTCATATCCAGCAGAAAGAAAGAGAGCCCACGGCCCCTTTTCTGATTGGGGTCTGTCCTGGCCAGCAGGTTGCACCAATCGGCACGGTGCGCCCCTGTCGTCCATATCTTCTGCCCGTTCACAATATAGTCATCGCCCTGCCTTACCGCACGGGTGCTGAGAGATGCCAGGTCGGAACCGGAGCCCGGCTCGCTCCAGCACTGGCACCAGAACCGCTCGCCGCGCGCCATAGGTGGCAGATGCTCTCTCTTTTGCTCCTCATTCCCGCTGATTAGAAGGGAAGGGGCCAGCACGCTCACGCCGAGGGGATCGACACCGGCTCCTCTATGGTAACCCTGCACTTCACTGAAGATGAATTGCTCTATCAGAGGGGCGTCTTCGCCGCCGTATTGCTTAGGCCAGGGGCGCGAGAGCCAGCCCCTGGCGCCCAGTTTTTTGGCCGTTTGCTTGTGGAATTCCCAGCATTCGTCGCTGCCGTAGATAGCCTCGAAGGATGTCCCCCACTCGGGCGGGGCATGCTTCATCTCTTCTCTGTAAAAATCGTCGAACTGTTTTCTTAATGCCTCTTCTTTAGGAGTGAAGCGAAAGTCCATTTCTGCTCCTGTAAGCTATGGGTCACAGCCCTACGATGACGCAGGAGACAACGTTGTCCGCCGGGTGTCCACCCATATTATGGGTCAGCCCCAGTCTCGGATTCTTGACCTGCCGGGGGCCTGCCTTTCCCTGAAGCTGTTGACACATCTCGTAGAGCATCCTGAGTCCGGTGGCTGCTACCGGATGCCCGAAGCATTTCAAGCCGCCGCTGGCTTGCACCGGCAATCCCCCATCGAGATTGAAGAAGCCGGACTCCAGGTCATTCTTCACCTTTCCCCTGGGACTGAATTGCAGGTCTTCCATGACGATAGCTTCGTTAATGGAGAAGCAGTCATGGACCTCGGCCATGCTGATCTCTCCCCGCGGGTTCGTTATGCCAGCCTCTTTATATGCTGCCACGCCGGCGCGATATCCTGCCTCGATGTGCGTAAAATCGAAGTCGTTTCTCCTGGCGCCATCGGCAGGGTTGGCACATATCTGCAGCGCTTTAATATAGATTGGGTCGTTCCTGAACTTCTTGGCCTCGCTCGCCCGCACCAGGATGGCGGCTGCCGCGCCATCGCTTGTGCCGCAGCAATCGAAGATGCCCAGCGGCCAGGCGATTATAGGCGAGTTCATTACCTGCTCCAGAGTCACCTCCCTGCGGAAGTGAGCTTTGGGGTTCATGGCTCCGTTGTGATGGCTTTTCACCGGGATGTGCGAAAGCATCCTTTTCCCTTCCTGGGGACTGAGTCCATAGCGGTGAAAATAGCTTGTGGCCATCATGGCGAAAAGTCCCGGCGCAGAGATAGCGGTTATCAGGTTAGGGGTGCCCAGAGGGACCTGGTTGGGAAGTCCGGCGATACCCATATCCTTCAGCTTTTCAGCTCCCACAACCAGGACTATGTCATACACACCGCAGGCTATGGCATAGGCAGCGTTTCTGAGGCAATCTGACCCTGTGGCGCAGGCATTCTCGATCCTGGTAACGGGCTTGTACTGAAGTCCCAGGGTCCCGGACAAGCCCAGTCCTGTCATTCCTGACGTTTCACACCAGTGTCCTACCC
>DAOUMT010000174.1:0-13366 GCA_034409195.1 Dehalococcoidia bacterium | reverse complement strand
TCCTGGCAAAATCCAGGGCCTCTATGCCATCTGAAGCGGTAAGTACGTCATAGCCTTCTTTGGTGAGATTGTACTTCAGGACATCTTGCAGATTTAGGTCGTCTTCAACGACAAGAATCTTGCTGCTACCCATTTTCGTCTCCCCCTGCAATACTATAAGGCTAATTGAGTAGTCAATCAACTTAGAGGGGTGTGGTTCGAATTTCCCCCGAACGTTCCTTTCCTGTATAATATGAGTTGGCGGAGGTGTGCTATTAAGGTTGGCAATTTAGAGCTCCTTCGCATCAGCGTGCGCGGCGTAGTGCAGGGGGTCGGCTTTCGCCCCTTTGTTTATCAGCTTGCTACCAAACACAATCTCAAGGGATGGGTCTGCAACACCTCGGGCGATGTCAAGATTGAGGTAGAGGGGGAGAGGAGCGCCTTAGATAGATTCCGCCATGATCTGGTAGCTCTGGCACCGCCTCTGGCGCGCCTGGAAGAGGTTTCTGTAACCAGCCATGCACCGGAGGGCTACAGCGGCTTTGAGATTCGCCACAGCATTGCCGAGGAGGGCAAGTATCAGCTCGTCTCGCCTGATATCGCTACCTGCCAGCCCTGTCTGAGTGAGGTATTGAATCCGGGCGACAGGCGTTACCGTTATCCGTTCACTAACTGCACCAACTGTGGCCCTCGCTTCACCATCATCGAGGACATCCCTTATGATCGTCCCAAGACGACCATGCGCAGCTTCAAGATGTGTCCTAAATGCCAGCGTGAGTATGAAGACCCCATGGACCGGCGCTTCCATGCCCAGCCCAATGCCTGCCCCGTGTGCGGCCCCAGCCTGAAGCTGGTTGACAGTGCAGGTAATATAGTGCCGTGCGACGATGTTCTAACTACTGCTGCCGGATTTCTGAAGGAGGGCAAGGCTCTGGCTATCAAGGGCCTCGGTGGCTATCTCTTAGCCTGCGATGCCACCAGCGAGAAAGCGGTCAACCTGCTCAGAGAGAGGAAGAGGCGGCCCTTCAAGCCTTTGGCCATAATGGTTGCCACATTGGACGACGTGAAAAAGCATTGCCTGGTGTCCGAACAAGAGGAAAAGCTGATGACTTCCTCGCAGTGCCCCATTGTGCTGTTGAGGCGGAGGGAGAACTCTACGGTATCGCCGTCGGTAGCGCCCAATCTCAAATATCTCGGGGTGATGCTGCCTTACACTCCACTGCACCACGTATTGCTCAGAGAGACCGGCCTGCCCCTGGTGATGACCAGCGGCAACCTCAGCGAGGAGCCTATTGCCAAGGACAATGACGAAGCATTGCGGCGACTCGAGGGCATCCCCGACTATTTTCTGCAGCATAACCGCGACATCTACTCCCGCTACGATGACAGCGTGGCTATAGTCGAGTTGAACAAACCGCAGATAGTGAGGCGGGCGCGAGGCTATGCCCCCTATCCTGTCCATCTTCCCTTCCAGGCAAGGCAGATACTGGCCTGCGGGGCCGAGCTTAAGAGCACGTTTTGTTTGACCAAGGATAACTATGCGTTTGTGAGCCAGCACATCGGCGATTTGGAAAATCTGGAGACGATGGAGCACTTCGAGGCTACCCTTGATCTCTACAAGAAGCTGTTCCGCATCCAACCCGAGATGGTGGCCTATGATATGCACCCTGAGTATCTATCAACCAAATATGCTAAGTCGCTGGGCGCCGAGCACAAGGGACTGAAACTCGTCCCGGTGCAGCATCACCACGCTCACATTGTGAGTTGCATAGTGGAGAACGGGGTTGAGGATAAAGTAATAGGAGTTTCCTTCGATGGAACTGGCTACGGCAGTGACGGACGTATATGGGGCGGCGAGTTTCTCATAGCTGACTATAAGGGATTCGAAAGGGTGGGGCATCTGGAATATGTACCGCTGCCCGGCGGCACGGCCGCCATAGAGCGGCCCTATCGCATGGCTGTCAGCTATCTGCTCACCCTGCTGGGCAAAGATGCGCTTACGCCGGACTTAGCTTTTCTGAAAGAGGTGAGCAATCAGGAGCTTGAGCTTATTAAGAAGCAGTTGGAGAAGGGAATCAACTCGCCCCTGACCTCAAGCTGCGGCAGACTGTTCGACGCCGTATCGGCTTTAATTGGCATCAGGGGCAGGATAGATTACGAGGCTCAGGCAGCTATCGAGATGGAGATGGCAGCCGATGAGAGCGAGCGCGGAAGCTATCCATTCGCTATCGTGGAACGAAACGGCGTAAATACTGTTTATCTCAAGGAACTGTTTGGCGGTATAATTAAGGACCTGAGATCGGGCGTTTCTCAAGCCGGAATAGCGATGAAGTTCCACCGCACCATGGCTGATATGGTGGTTCAGATGTGCCGGCGACTGACAAAGATGAGCGGCATTAGCGAGGTGGCTTTGAGCGGCGGTGTGTTCCAGAACCGCTTGCTTTTGAGGCTGACTGTGGCTGCGCTGGAGGAGGCCGGGTTCGAAGTGCTCACACACAGTACGGTGCCCACTAACGACGGCGGGGTCTCGTTAGGGCAGGCGGTCATCGCCAATTTCACAGTCTCAGGACGATGAAATTTAGCTATGTCATTGCGAGGAACGTAGTGACGAAGCAATCTCTCGTGGTCATATGTAAAGATAGGGGCGGTGAGATTGCTTCGCTTCGCTCACAATGACACGGAGGGTAGGGGCAGGCTCATGTGTCTGCCCATAAGGAATGTAAGAGGGTTGATAATATGTGCCTGGCGATACCGGCTAAGGTCAAATCAATAAATGGCACAGAGGCTGAGGTGGAGGTCGGCGGCGTGAGCCGCAAGGCCAGCATTATGCTCACGCCGGAAGCGAAGGTGGGCGACTATGTGCTGCTGCACACAGGCTATGCCATAAACGTTGTCGACGAAGAGGAAGCTCAGGAGACTCTTAAGATATTCCAGGAAATAGCCGAAGCCGAAGAGAGAGAATCCCCAAGCTGAGTCTGAATTGTGGCGAAGATGAAATTTATCAACGAGTTCCGTGACGCTGAACTAGGCAAGAGCCTGATAGCCAGGATTCGGCAGAGGTCAACCAAGCCGGCACGGCTTATGGAGTTCTGCGGCAGTCACACTGTCAGCATCGCCAAAAGCGGCTTGCGCCAGCTCTTGCCGCCCAATATCACCATGCTTTCGGGCCCGGGCTGCCCTGTCTGTGTCACCGCCAACGCTGATCTGGATAAGGCTATCGCATTGGCTGAGCTGCCCGGCGTTATCATCACCACCTTCGGCGATATGATGAAGGTGCCTGCCAGCCGTTCCAGCCTGCAGCAGGTCAAGGCGGAGGGCAGGGATATCAGGATTGTCTACTCCACGCTCGATGCCATCGAGATTGCCCGGAGCAACCCTTCGAGGCCTGTCATATTCATTGGCGTTGGCTTTGAGACGACCGCTCCCACCATCGCCGCATCGGTGCTCCAGGCGCAGCAGCAGGAGATAAACAATTACTATGTCCTATCTTTGCACAAATTATGTCCTCCGGTAGTGAAAGCGCTTTTGGATTCCGGCGAGGTGAAGATCGACGGCCTCATCTGCCCGGGCCATGTCAGCGCCATAATTGGCTCGCGGCCTTACGAGTTCATTCCGCGAGACTACGGAATTGCCTGCGTCGTATCGGGCTTCGAGCCTCTGGATATCTTGCAGTGTGTCGATATGCTGGTGGCTCAGGTCGAGAGCGGGCAGCCCAAGGTGGAGATAGCCTATCGACGCGGCGTGAAGCCCGAAGGCAATCGCATAGCACTCGAGTTGATGGATAAGGTCTTCGAGGTATGTGACGGGAACTGGCGGGGCATAGGAGTTGTACCCGGAAGCGGATTGAGGTTGAGAAAAGAATATCAGCGCTACGACGCTGAGAAAAATTTCGAGATAAAACCAGGCGAACCTGTTGAGCCGAAGGGCTGCATCTGCGGAGATGTCCTGCGTGCGGTGAAGACGCCCTTGGACTGCAAGCTGTTCCGTAAGGTGTGTAATCCTGAACATCCCGTGGGGCCCTGCATGGTCTCCTCCGAAGGCACCTGCGCTGCCTATTTCCAGTACGGTGAGGGTTATGGAAGATAAGATTCTGCTGGCACACGGCAGCGGAGGCAAGCTCAGCCAAGATCTGGTGAAGCAGAATTTCGTCCCCTTATTCGACAACACTTTTCTGAACAAGCTGGACGACTCGGCGGTCTTCGAGTTTAAAGGGCGCCTTGCCTTCACCACCGACAGCTATGTGGTCAATCCTATCTTCTTTCCCGGCGGTGACATCGGGAAGCTGGCGGTCTGCGGCACGGTGAACGACCTCTCCATGAGCGGCGCTGTGCCTAAATACCTGAGCATAGCTCTGATTATCGAGGAAGGGCTTCTCATGTCCGACCTCAGACGCGTCATAGCATCGATTAAGAAGGCTGCTCAGGAGGCCGGAGTCAAGGTGGTTACCGGCGATACCAAGGTGGTGAACAAGGGCGGCGCCGACAGGCTGTTCATCAACAGCGCCGGTGTGGGGGTTGTCCCGTCCGGCGTCGATATCTCAGGCTCCAATGCCAGGGTCGGCGACAAGGTCATCCTCAGCGGCTCCATAGGCGACCACGGCATCGCTGTGATAAGCCAGCGCGAGGGCCTGCAGTTTTCCTCATCGGTCACGAGTGACTGCGCTCCCTTGAATAAGCTGGTGGCCGCGATGCTGGATAGCGGCGTCGAGATACGCTGCCTGCGCGACCCTACGAGAGGGGGACTGGCCAGCACCCTGAACGAATTTGCTGAGAGCTCCAGAGTGGGCATCAGGATAGAAGAAGCGAGCGTGCCAGTGCACGAGAGCGTGCAGGCTGCCTGTGAGCTGCTGGGATTCGACCCGCTTTATGTAGCCAACGAGGGCAAGCTGGTGGCGGTGGTGGCTGCGAATGGCGCTGAAAAGGTGGTCGAGGCAATGCGCCGCAACAAGTATGGCAAAGAGGCTGCTATTATCGGTGAGGTGGTTTCGGAGCACCCGGGGCGGGTGGTGATGAAGACCAGGATGGGCGCATCCCGCATCGTGGATATGCTGGTCGGCGAGCAACTGCCGCGGATTTGCTAAATACTTAGAACTCTATAATATATTGGGTGAGAAGAATGAAACAGACTTTTTTGTGCAACTATTGTGAGTACGATTGGCGGGGCTGTCACAACCCTAAGCGGCCCAACGTCACTCCAGAAGAAGGGTGCAAGGACTTCTGGAGAAAAGGCAAGAAGCGGGAGCAGAAGCTCGAGAAATTAAACGACGCCTGGGTTGAGGGACTGGACCTGTCTGGATTTAAAAAGGCGAAAAAGTCCAGATTCAGGAAGTAAAATTCTTAATAATCTCCTCCGCAGCAGGATTTCCCTGGGTAGATATAGCTGCAGGCCACGCCCCATACAACTTGCTTGGTAGTTGCCTGATTTATCAGGCCGAGTCGCCCAATAAATTGGGCAACTACTCTAGCTAACAATAAAAGGCAGCTCCCGAGTGAATTGAGAGAAAGTAGGAAACTAGAGATAGTCTTCAGAGCCAGCAGATTAGCGTTTAGCTAAAATTACCTCTCTGTCAATAGTTTGAACTGTTTTCTGGACTCTAAACAATATCGAATTACCTAAATTCAAAAATGTAAACGTATTGTACGTTGCAGTTTGGATTTTTTGGTTTTGAATTTATGTAGAAAATAGGCTTGTTTTATGTCATTCCCGCGAAAGCGGGAATCCAGGCAACCTATCATCAGGCAACGGAGCACCTGGACTCCTGCGGAAGCAGGAGTGGCATGAACGCATCCTCGGTGATGATATCATTCCTGGTCATATTTTCATCGTTCGTTGGTGCACTGTGTGCACTCTGTAATTGTTTAGGATTTGGGATTTTCCTCCTGGTCTACGCCCAGGGCCCTGCGGGCTACTTTGGGGTCAAGCCTTCCCCAGATGCGGGATGACGAACCCGAGTCCTGGGCCAGCATGTCGCAAAGCTCCTGCTTATGGGGGCAATCGTCGTCTATGTTCTTGCCCAGTGCCAGAGCCGTGCAACTGAAATTGCATATCCTGATGCCCATATCGTGCTCGGCCGTAAACTCCAGCCCCTGCCGGTTCAGGTCGCCGGGAGTATAACCGGCATTCCATGCGCAGTCTCTTTTATCGCACTTCAGGAACTTGACCCCGTAAATCTCTATGGTATCCATGTCCTCGGGTGCCACCTCGTCAACATTATACACTATGAATTCCGCAATTGAATGTGCAAATTTCTGCGCCCCGTGTTTTTGTGGTATTATACGTATCACCTGTAAGAGGGTATTGAAGTATGTGCTAAAATAAGTGCAATATTAAAATATCCGGGTTGGTTGCTTCTAGCCCTGGGTTTGGAGAAATCGGGTGTGGGTGGTATGTTTGGAAGGGGATCCTGAACACAGAGGTGTGAGCACTGGAGAAGGAGACAAAATGATGGTAGAGAAAAAACGCCGGGCTTTAATGTCCTTTAGCACTTTTGTGGGTTTGATATTAGTATTGCTCGGTGTCGTCTTGTTTCTTTTGACACAGGATGTGCTGTCTGACACTGAGGTACTGGCCTATTTCCTCCTGGGGCTGGGTGTTATTTTCTTGATAGATACGATAGCGCGATATGTTCAGCCCTACCGCCGTTCATTCATGTGGTGCCGGATCACCACCAGCCTGGTTCTGATGTCCGCAGGTGGCGCGGTTCTCGGCGGCATCGGAGATTGGTGGCCTTTGATTGTTATCCTGATAGGTGCAGGCCTATTGATAAACGCCTTGTTCAGAAGGTGAAATTGAGGAGGTTGCCATGGGGTTCTTTGCTATTCCTACCGCGGTCGCCGGGTTTTTTCTCAGCGCCTTTATTGCCATGATATTCTGGGGGATCATAGCTCCTGAATTTAACGTAAAGACCATAGGCTATCCGATGGCCATGCTCATGACCATCGGAGTCTGGCTTGTTATTGCCCCTTTGGCTGCGGCTATCGCCAGAAAGAGCAAATGGGGTTAGAAAACTACTAACTCCCCTCAGTAACTATCCGTGGCTATTCTTCTTCTATAGATATGCTGATTATATAGACATCTGTTACTGGCCAGGATAATTCACCGGTAAAAGGATTAGCTTCGACCGGGACGTTGCCTATCGCCAGTACTACATCGAAGCCGCTGGTCACCAAGCCGAATATAGTGTATTTCTTCTCTAGCTGGCCGGTAAGGTTCCCCAAAGTGATAAAGAACTGACTGCCGTTAGTGTTGGCACCGGAGTTGGCCATAGCTAGTGTTCCAGCGATATAGTCCCGGGTCACCGGCTCATCAGCAAATGTATATCCCGGGCCTCCGAATCCTGTGCCCGTGGGGTCTCCGCCCTGGATGACGAAGCCCTTCTTAACCCGATGAAACTTCACTCCATTATAGAAACCCTGTCTGGCCAGGAAGACGAAATTATTTACAGTTAATGGGTCTTCTTTGGCGAACAGCTCTAATGTTATATTGCCCATGGAAGTTACCATGATGGCAGTGTAGTTTTTGTTCGTGTCAATTAGCATAGGAGGCGGCGCTGACCATTGTTTAATTGTTGGGGTGGGAGATGGTGTGTTTACAGGCGTCGGCGTGGGTACCGGTGTTGGTGTGGGAGTCGGCGTCTCGACGGTGCTGCTGCAGCCCGCGACCAGCAAAGCCATCAAAGCCAGAAATACTATGAAAAATTTCCTCATGTCCTTCACCTCTTTGAGAGAGGATAAATCCCCGAGGGGCTGTATGTCAATGGGGTTTGAATCTGTTGCGTTGGTGTTGTCAGTGATTTATACTAGGTGCTGATAAAAAGGGAGCGGTTGAGTCCCGGTGGGCTCCGCGGGCTTCAAACCCGTTGAGGGGCATTAAAAGTGTCCTCGGTGGGTTCGACCCCCATCCGCTCCCGCCACATAGTGTTAACTCATTAGTTAACCGGTTTATCAAGTCACTTAGAGAACGTCTATCCTCAGAGACGTCCGGCTTGATTGTGTTTCTCAGCCTGGTTTAACAGTCTTCTGACAAATCGGGAACAAAAGAATGCTCGCTTTCGTCTGTACTTAGTAGATAGTTGTGCACGATTTATATTTGACTTTTTCGCAGGATGCAGGAGGTTTTTATGAAAAAGACTGTTGCTATCCTCGTGATCGCATTGTGCTCGCTTATCATTTTCGGTTCCTGCGGACAGGCAGAACCGATGACTACTGCAAGCCCACAAAGTCCTACACCCTCGGCAACTCCCCTTCCGCCAGCCACAACGGTGTCTTCAGACCATAATTTCCTGCCCGGAGAAGTGCTGGCAGACCTGCCAGTTTATCCCGGCGCTACACCAACAACATTCTTTAACTCCGGCACCGGCCCGCCCTCTTACCCTATGTCCGAGCCGGCTTACGCAAATACCTTAAGGCCTGGATACCAGTCAGCGTCCGCCCAGTATGCCGTGCAAGCGAACGAAAGTGATATTCTGAGCTGGTACGTTAACGAACTAAGTACCTATGGCTATCGCAAATATAGCGAAGGTTATTTCGGAGGAGGAACCATCGGCGGTCACAACATGGCTTTCTTCCTGCCTTCACAGCCCCTGGTGAGCGTGGAAGTCCATGTATATGATGCGCTTGGCGCAACGGTCTTCGAGCTACTGGTGACCTATACCGTTCCCTTGCCCAAACCGCCTGAAGAGGAGTTGCCGGCCGATATCAACAGCATAACAATGAGCTATTTCTCAGGCAATCTGACAACTGTGCAGACCATCACCGGCAGTGAGGTTATCACGCAACTTGTCAGTATGGTGAACGCCTTGCCCGTGCGTCCTGACTACGCATATTCGTGTCCTATTGGGTTAGAAACTCGGACTATATTCAGCCTTGTGTTCCATTCACAATCTAAAGGCAATATCACAGTGAGCTATATTACCGGCTGTGGAGAAACAGGAATATATATCGGCAATTACCCTATCCTGGAGGATGTACACGGGCTGCTCCAGGAGGCAGTGGAGCAAATACTTGGCATCCATGGCGCCGCTGATAGTGAAAAAGTTGTAGATTATGCCAGCCTCATCGATAACCTGCGTCAAGCCGGGGCAGTTGTCGAGCCACAGGGTGAAGCGTCACCTTACTTTCTTTCTGCTAAGTGTATGGTAGTGACTGTGAATGGTGGCAATGTCACAGTCTGGGAATACGATGATGCTGCTGCGGCTGATACTGAAGCAGCATATATCTCGCCCGATGGTTGTTCAATTAACACAGGCACTAGAGTCGTACTAATAGATTGGATAGCATCACCTCACTTTTACAAAGCGGGCAAGTTGATTGTGCTGTATGTCGGTGAAAATGAGGCTGTAACAGTTGTGCTGGAGAGAGTACTGGGTCCGCAGTTTGCCGGCCTGTACAAATTCTAGCGAGTCATTTTGCCGATATTTTGCTGACATAATAGGTACTTACGTGTCGCTAACCCCACTGCAATAGTTCTACAGTGACTCCACCAATCTTGTCTGTATCCAGATAGGCAAAGCTAACCAGACCGGGTTGCTTGTGGCTGAATATTGGCTTGATTCCTTGCTTCGCTAATTCAGCTATCTTGTCGTCGAATCACGGACTTTACATGATTGGCCTCCGGTGCTAACATGCAATTGCTGTGGATACAACCAGCAGAAACATTTCTACTGCATCCGGGCAGCGTTGGGAGAGAGCGCTAGCTATAATGCTTGTCTTTCTCCTGCTACTGGCGCTGCTATTAGTCAATGTCCTCGATGTGACCGGCACCTACAATGTATCCTGGCTAGTTCGCGTGCTCGACATAACTTTAATATTCATAACGTGCTTCATTGCGGCTTATCTGGTGGCAAGGCTCTTTGCCAGCACCGGCCAGAGGCAGCTTCCATTCCTTGGCGGTGGCCTGCTCGTCTTTGGACTGGCAAATCTCGTCTCTGCGATAATGCGCTCCCAACCGAATGTGGATTTCACCGTGCGTAGTACCAGTTCCTTATTCTCGGCAATTCTATTTCTGGCAGGTGCCGTCATTGCTGTGGGTTGGAGTTCTCGCCCCAGCAAAGCAAGGCTCTCGACTGCGGCCTTTATCTACAGTGTGGGCATCCTATTTGTGGTGCTGATGCTGGTACTCAGCGCGCAAGATATCACACCGGCTTTCTTCTCAGTAGATAAGGGGGGCACTTTGCTCCGGGAGATAGTTCTGGACACCGCTGCGGGACTGTTCGCTGTCTCCGGATTTATGCTCCTTGGCATCCACTTCCGATCCCTGAAGGCATTTCTTTATTGGTTCGGCCTGGGGTTACTGCTTATTTCCTTTGGTCTGGTAACTGCAAGCTATGTCAAAACCACAGGCGATGCAATGACCTGGCTGGGCAGAGGCGCCCAGTACCTCGCAGGAATTTACTTCCTTATTGGTGGCGTGGCCGCGATAAGAGAATCCTCATCAGCCAGGTCTGGCTTTGTAGAAGGGGAGAATACTCTGTTGCTCGAATCGGACCAGGCCTATCGGCTCTTGGTTGATTCAGCCGGTGACGCCATGATCGCCCTGAGCCCCGAAGGCAGGATTGTCCTATGGAATGCTTCCGCGGAAAGAATGTTTGGCTATGGCGCAAAGGAAGCTGTGGGCGCTCTACTTCAAGACCTGGTAATACCAGAAAGATATGCGAACGGCTTCGAAGGATGGCTGAAGGTTACGGAAAAAGGCTCGTCGAAGAATCCAGGCGAGTTCATCTTCAAGCGAAATGACGGGCAAGAGATGGAGGTCGAAGTATCGTTTGCCACGGGAACGTCACCCCTAGCGCCCGCGAAAGCTCTTGTGGTGAGAAACATCACCGAGCGCAGGAAAGTAGAGCAGCTAAGGGACGAGTTTATAGGCATGGTTTCCCACGAGCTTCGCACCAGGCTGACAGAAGTAACTGGCGCACTCTATACCTCCCAGAGCGAGGAGCTTACCGCTGAGGAAAGACAGCAGCTTTTGCATGATGCTCTGGGTGGCACGGAGATGCTGAACCAGATACTTGATAACTTGCTCGAACTGTCTCGAGCCCAGGCGAATCACCTCACCCTTAGCATTCAACAGGTAAATATGCTAGAGGCGGCTGCTGGCGTCGTGATTAGACTCCAGTATAAATCGGCCGGACACCGGTTCGAGATAGACATACCGCCGGGGCTAACAGTGCAGGCTGACCCGGTCCGGATAGAACTCATCCTTCGTAATCTGGTGGATAATGCCATCAAGTATTCGCCATCAGGAGGACAGGTTACAATCTTTGCCAAACGAGACGGCGAGAACCTAGTCGCGGGGGTCAGTGACCAGGGTCCAGGGATACCGCCGGAGGAACAAGACAAGCTTTTTGTGCGCTTCTCCCGACTGGAGCAATCGGTTCGCTCCAGAGCCGAGGGTATCGGGCTAGGGCTTAGCGTTTGCCGTACCCTGGTAGAAGCTCACGGGGGGCGTATCTGGGTAGAATCCCGGCCGGGTCAGGGCTCTACATTCTACTTCACCATCCCTATAGACGCCAAGCCTAATGCTGTCGGTAATACGCCAGGCTAGTGCCGTCCGATTCGCTCAATCCTCCAGAATAGCTCGAATCCTCTGTGTCCCCTAATCATACAAGTATCCTTATCCTTGGTCGGGTTATGCAGGCTATTTAGCTCCTCATAAACCAGGAAAGCGAAAGCTACTCTCTATGTACCTCATACTCAATTCCAAATAGTTTCATTCTGCTCACCCATACGTTCACAATATTATTAACGCTACCTCCCCTGTCCCTGGAGTCCTTCTTCTTAAACCTTGCCGGTTGGCTTTATCAAGGTTGAGAGTTTGGGGCTTAGTACACCAGGGACCGATAAGAGATTCTTTCCCCCCAACCAGGTATGTAATTCACAGAGCCCTTACTAAATTCTCATATCTTACAGGACGAAGCGGTGATTCCACATAAGTCTGTATGGTGTTACCTTAGCCTTGGTGTAGTGTTGCTAGAGCTATCTGGAATGAGATTGGTGATACTTAGAGCTATAGGTGCTTTGATTGGATAATGCAGGAATACATGTGCGGACTTGCGTAGGGTATTAGGGCCACACGACCCATACTGGAGAGCATGACAGTTATGGATTCCAGTCACCACATAGTTGATAACGAAATCGAGACTACGGACGCCTCCGGCGATCTCTGCACTCGGTACCTCGACCAGATTTACAGGTACGTCATATATCAGGTCAAGCATAAAGCAATCGCCGAGTATCTCACTCAAGTGATATTTCTAGAAGCCTGGAGGGGCAGCAAGAAGAATGAGTGGGATGGGCCTCAGTTTTCAGCATGGCTCTATCGTATAGCCCACCGTAGGATTGCAGAGTATTTTCGTGCCAACCCACAAGACAGTACTGAGGAAATTCAGTTACTGGAGGGAGACAGTGACCTTGAGCGAGAGATAGACGCGAATGAGGCAGAGCGGTTTTTTGTCAGCGCCATAGCTTGCTTGCCGGAACAACAAAGGCAGGTCGTCATCCTGAAGTTCATCAATTGTCTGGATAACCTGGAGATCGCACAGGTGATGGGCAACATGCAGGGGACGATTAAGATGCTGCAGATGCAGGCTTTGGCTGCGTTGCAGTTGAAGCTAGGCCAAGACCTGAAAGATACGGAAATTACTGCCGAGCTTGCAGAAGTTTTAGATGAATGCTTGACGGTTATACGCAACGGCGCAACAGTAGAGCTCTGCCTCAGTAAATATTTCTACGCACGCAAGGTGCTGGAACCGCTGCTAAATACGGCGGTATCTATCTCATGCGCACCCAAGGCATCACCTTCGGAGGAATTCAGAAGCGCATTCAAGCTTGGTTCAATCACAGAGCCCCGCAAAGGTACTGTCAAAGCTAAGCGCGAAAGAAACGGACTCCATAATCGTGAGCTTGTCCGGATGCCCGCAGCCTCGCCGAAATTGGCGCACTCATTGTCTGGCTACAGGAGAATGCCTTCACTTCGGCCAAAATTGGCGCATACTTTATCATTCTGCAAAAGAATTGTCGCAGTCTGGCCAAGATTGGCCCACTCGTTGTCTGGCTACAGGAGAATGCCTACACCCCAGTTAAAATTTGTGCGTATTTTGTCCGGGCGAGGAAGAGTCGCTACAGCCTCACCAAAATCAGCGCACATATTGTCTATCCATAACAGAACCGCCGTTGCCGTAACGGTTATGGTGTTACTTGCGCTGTTGGGTAGCATTTCTGCGTATATGGCACGGGTTTCTCAGGAGGGGACTCCTGCTCTGGCCTCCAGTTTTACGCTTACGACGTCGGATACTGGTGTTTCGGTTCTGCCAGCCGGCTCAAGTAACTGGCAGCAGGCTGCAAATGGGACACAGTTCGTGGCGGGGAGCGAAGTGAAGACCGGGCCAGCC
>DAOUMT010000173.1:0-7826 GCA_034409195.1 Dehalococcoidia bacterium | reverse complement strand
CAGGTTTTTTGACCTGGCCTAAATGGACTTGATAATACATTCAGAAGTGAGTTTATTAAGCTTCCCCGGAAACAGGAAAGTCCGTTTTGAGCGATACGCGGGATAATAAAATCGCCGGTGTGGTTTTGGGGAAAAGTCCTGGGGATATTTTAAGGGGTGGTAAGGGTGGGCTGTTAATAAGAAAATGGCGCGCCCCCGAAAATGGATCCCCGGAAAACGCGAAATCCTAGTTTTTGGCCTTTCTGGTCTCTGCGGTTGAAGCCACAGCGAACCTGCGAGGCCCTAGAATTGAAATCTGGACGTCTAAATAGAAAAAGACGACCTTTTGTATCTGCTGGAGACCTGGCCAACCCTGAAGTCCCACTTTTCAGGGGGTACTTTTTACAGAAATTTTTGTGGGTCGGTTTTTGGGTAGCCCTGTCCGGTGTACAGGGGTCAGAGACCCTCGACATAACAAGACATGGGGTTGGTGGTTTGATGAGAGGCGAGGTTTTGGGCGTGGTTAGCGGAGAAGTTGTTGCAAGATTTTTTTGTCAGCATTCTTTGGTGATGGTTCATGCGGGTATATAGAAAACCTTAAATCGGCAGAGATTATAACGTTATGTAAAGTTTGAGTTCGCTCTCTAAGTGCCGGATTGCGCCAGGGTTTTTATTTCCTTGAATTTAGTGTGTTCTCGGGCGATAACCTGCACGCCGTATGATTCGAATAGTATGGTTATGGCTTTTAAGCCAAGCTCTCCCAGTTTGTTCATCTGGGATTTGTCAAGGATAAAGAAGGCAGGGTTATCGGTATCACGTGCTGTTCTGTATTTCGCAGCACTGCCAGCACGCTCTTTTATCGCCGAGGCGACGTTGGGCTCGAGTAAATATGCCATATCATCCAGGTTGGAACCTTTCTCGGGTGAGATGGCTGAGAGCAAGATAGATCGCGCCAGGGTGGAAGGTCCAACCCCGCGCTGGGCAGCTAATTCTTCTAACTTGCGGCGCGTCTCGCTATCCAGACGGATGGTTATAGGTCTGTCTTTGGCGCCCCTTACCTGTACTTTTTGAGTTTTCGGCTCAGCGCCACGGTCGAGAGGGCTATGAGTATCCCAATACTCTGCTTCTTTTTCTTCTGACTCAAATTTAGGCATCGATTTTTTCTTTGTAGCCATTTCGCCTCCTAATTCCGGTGCTTTTCGTAATATCGCTTCTCTTTGTCCTGCATATCCCGGGCTGTAAGGACTTTATATCGCGCTCCTCTGCCTATTCTCTTCAAGACTATAAACAAGTAGCGCCCTGATATAACCTGGCCGTAGACACTATATGAATTTGATGAGACTTTATGACAAATAGGTTTGTCATCGCAAATCGCCTCTTCAACCTCTTCAGGAGTAACGTGATGTTTATGCCAAATTTTGTCGACTACCGCTTGAGTCCAAATTAAGGGATATGTGATAAAAATCAATCAAGTCTCCCTATTTGTAATACATTGTATTACAAATACATGAATATGTCAAGTATTTGAGAGAGAGGGTTTAATGAGTCGCTGGGCAGACACATTGGTCTGCCCCTACGGGAAATCCCCCTGCATCCCCCTTTATCCCCAATTTGGGGGAACCGAGGGCGTATGGCCATACGCCCCTACGGAATAATATCTGATTTACCTCGCTTGAAGGCTGGCGGCGTGTCTGCCGGCACGGCGACCGGAGAATATGCAGTCAGCGATGGAGATGCCGCTGGCAAAGTAGCCATTGCTGCAGACTCCTACGGCGTTCCGCCCCACGGCGTAGAGGCCATCGATAGATGAGCCGTCGCTGCGCAGTACGTGGCCGGTCTTCTCGCTCACAACAAGGCCGCCCAGCGTCAGCGATGCGGTGGGTATCCCGCTCTTTGACTTCAGGGAGCAGTCAACGGCATAGAAAGGCGGTGTATCCTGAGGCGTGAAGCGCTTCTCTGTCTTGCCCAGCAGGTCCGGTTCGTGCTTACCGGCAATAGCATTGTACTGTGACATGGTCTGTTCCAGAGCTTCCGGAGGCACTTTAATCTTCTCTGCCAGCTTCCGGAACGATTTGGCCTTCTTGCGGGTAAGGCGCAGCATGGGTATCATGGTCAGCTTCTGGAATGCGGCACACTGCTCGCCTATCTTGCTCACGGCTTCCTTATAGGTCTTGCCATCAAAAATCAGGTAAGCATGGCCGCCAGCGGCTACTATATAGTCTCCCTGTTTTGCTCCGTAAAGGTCTTCGCTGCAAATTCGCTGCGCCTTTATGTCGACTAACACTCCCTGCATGAGCGCCTCGGGAGGTACATAGAACCGCCAGGCGCTCATCTTGTCCATGTGCGATGTGATTCCACCAGCGCTCACTCCTAAACGGATGCCCGCTCCGTTATCGCCGTAGGTGCCCAGAGGCATGCAGTTCAGGTAGATGGGAGCGCACTCCTTGACCATCTGCTTGTTGAAGATGAAGCCTCCGGCCGCCAGTATGACCGCCTTGCGGGCCCGCGCACGATAGGGCCTTGCCCTCAGTCTCATAAGCATCGTGTCAATGCCGTGGAGCACTGCCGCTGCAGGAGGCGCATAAGTATTCAGCTTGGCATTGACGTAGGAGATAGCACCGTGCAGACGCGCCGTGACGCCGGGCGGGATGGACCTGCCTTCAACACCAGTCACGTGCCCATCATTGAAGACGAGTCGCTCCACCCGTGTCTGGCAGCGCACACGGATTCCCTGTTTGCTAACAGCCTTTTCCAGGGCATGGAAGAGTGTGAGGCCTGAGATGCCTTTTCCCCGGGCACGGTGACCGCGCGGCGCTGGTTTCGCGTTTGCCTTATAGCTGCTGTGGTTCTCGTTGCCGGAGAAGTATATATAGTATTTGTTGGTGGGGTAGGATGTCTTGAAGGGACACAATGAGCCTTCGAAAGGAACTCCTGCCTGTTCCAGCCAGGCAATCATCCCCGCAGACTGTTCGCAGAAAAGACGCAGCGTCTCGTCCGTAACGACGTCACCTGCCTCTTGCTTCAGATAGCGATACATCTCCTCTGGTGTGTCTTCGTACCCGGCGGCTTTCTGGTATTTTGTACCGCCGCCTGCATAGACGATGCCGCCGCTGGCTGCCGTGGCTCCGCCGCCATGATAGCGGTCCAATACCAGCACTGAGGCTCCCTGTTGAGCTGCCTCCAGGGCTGCGGCCGCGCCGGAGGCGCCGAATCCCACTACGATGACATCGGCTTCGGCATCCCATTTGCCAGTCTTCTGTTTATCAGCCATGTTGTGCGCACTCTCCTCGGCTGTTTTGGTATCAAGGGTTCAATGAGGCGCATGATAGCAGCAGGCTAAGGGATAGTCAATCATGATGACGCTATCTGTAATCAGCGTCGGATTTGGGCAGACACATTGGTCTGCCCCTACGGAAATCCCGTTGTACACAGGCCGTTCGCCCTGAGCTTGTCGAAGGGTGAACGGTTATATCTATCCCGTTCATGGTTCGACGGGCTCACCACGAACGGGACTATCACTTCGTTATACGGGATAATATTTCATTTTTCGTTGCGGTGATGATAATTGCTCCCAATGGTTGCCTTGGTTCGGCTGAAATTTTAATGAAATTGATGGAAAGTCTTCGGACTGTCTTCATACTGCGTTCACAATTGACTGGCAGAATGAGTGTAGCTTAAGAAAAAAGGAGGGTGAACATGGACAGGAAATGGAAAATCGCAATCCCTGTAATCGCAGGTCTCCTCGCTATCGGCACGGGACTCGGTGTGGTGGCTGCCAAGTCCACCCTTGACCAAAGTACAGCTTACCAGCCAGCCGGCAACTATCAGGCCGACAACAGCGCCGCTCCGGGTAACACGACGGGTTTATGGTATTGCGACGCAGTTGGTGGGATGATGGGATATGGAGCAGGCTTTCCTGTGACCCACCAAGTGGCGACGCTATTAGGCACCACAACTGCCGATCTTGCGGCTCAACTGAACTCCGGGAAGACCCTGGCGGAAATTGCCAGTGCTCAGGGCATCAGCCAGGACGAGCTGATTCAGGCGATGATGGCGCCCTACGAAGCTCATTTGAGCCTCATGGTGCAGTACGGGTATCTAACCCAGGACCAGGTAAACAGTATGATTGAGCAAATGCAGGCAAGGCTACAGACGATGGTGACCAGCCAACTGAATTACGACGGCGGCGGTTGGAATTATTACATGGGTGGTATGATGGGACGCTACTATGGCGGAGATAGCTCGCCACAGCAGCCGGGCAGTGACTCATCGCCCCAACGTGGTTATGGCGGCATGATGGGAGGCTACTCGGGTGGAATGATGGGAAGCTGGTAAGGTAAGGTTTATAATGCGCCTCCCTGAGCAGCAGAGTCCGGTGGGATTCCTCACCGGACTCTTTGGTGCAAATTGTACAGAAGGCCACCGTTATTGTAATATGGAAACAGGGGCCAAAATGGTGCAGAGCAGAGTCCTCGTCGTTGATGACGAGCCCAGGATTATAGAAGTCCTCAAGCTGTACCTTGAGAAGGAGGGATTCCAGGTAGCCAGCGCTGCCAACGGCAGACAGGCATTAGAACGTGCCGGGAGCTACAAACCCGATATCATAATACTGGACCTTAATCTGCCTGACATCGACGGGCTCGAGGTATGCCGCACTCTCAGGAAGGAGTCCAACGTTCCCATAATAATGCTCACCGGGCGTGGTGAAGAGGTAGACAGGATAGTGGGGCTCGAACTGGGTGGAGATGACTACGTGACCAAGCCCTTCAGCGCCAGGGAGGTTGTGGCCAGGGTGCGAGCGGTGCTGCGCAGACAAGCGCCACAGTTTGCTCCGTCGGAGGCTCTAACTATTGGCGATCTGGCGATAGACGCGGCGCGCTATGAGGCCAGCTGCAGTGGCCAGAAGCTCGACCTTACCACGACGGAGTTCAAGCTGTTGTCCACACTGGCCCAGTCGCCGGGCCGGGTATACAGCCGTATGCAGCTACTCGACACCGTGCAAGGTATCGACTACGAAGGATATGAGCGCACTATCGACGCGCATATCAAGAACCTGCGCCAGAAGATGGCGTCAGGTCAATGCGGCTGTCGTATCGAAACAGTGCGCGGCGTGGGCTACAAGTTGGAGGTGGAGGCAGATGCGCGTTAATAAACTCTGGCTTAAGATAGCCTTGATCTCTGCGGTGGCTGCTGTAGCCGGCATCATTATCGCAACGCTGCTGATACGTAACTCGACCACTGCGGATTTTAGCAGCTACCTGCAGCACGCCAGTCGCATGAATCAAACGGGTCAAATGATGGGTGGCGAGGACGCCGGTGAAATGATGGGGCCCTCTGAGACTGCGTTCCTTAATGCAGTGCAAACCTCGATGTGGATAGCGGGAGGCATTGCAGTTGCTATAGCGGCTTTAATTGCACTTATGTTCTCTCGCCAGATCACAGCGCCATTGAGGCGGCTCAGTGTCGCCGCCAGCCGTGTAGCACGAGGAGACCTGTCACCTCGCGTGACACCTGGTTCTACAGACGAGGTGGGTTCTCTGACAAATACGTTCAATGGTATGGTCGATTCATTGGAAAAGAACCAGGAGATGCGGCGCAAGCTGATGGGAGACCTGGCGCATGAAATGGGCACGCCTCTGGCAGTAATACAGAGCAACCTTGAAGGCATGCTTGACGGCGTGGTTGAGCCCTCAGCGACGAACATCTCTTCACTTCATCAAGAGTCCCTGCTGCTCTCGCGACTGGTGAAAGACTTACGTACTCTGTCACAGGTAGAAGCGGGTAAATTGAACCTTTCGCCAGCGCCGGGCGATATCGGCGCGCTGGTGTCGTCGATTGTAATGGCTACTGAGCCGGAAGCGAGAAAAAAGAATGTTTCGCTCTCGATGCGAGTCCAGCCCAATCTACCCAGGGCAATGATGGACTCGGACAGGGTGTCGCAGGTAGTGGTAAATCTGCTCAGCAATGCTCTGCGATATACTTCTGAAGGAGACGCTATAGAGGTTGCCGCAGCAACTGAAAAAGGCAGCGGGCTGCCGCAGCATCTTCTTGTTTCCGTATCGGACACCGGCCAGGGCATTTCCGATGAGGACCTCCCTCATGTCTTTGATCGCTATTATCAAGGCTCGCAGCCAAAGGGAAAGAGGTCGACGGGGTCTGGCATAGGGTTAACCGTGGTGAAGGAGCTGGTTGAAGCGCACAAGGGCAAAGTATGGGTCGAGAGCGCTCCCGGAAAAGGCAGCACGTTCTTCTTCACCCTGCCTGCGGTTTCCGCAACCTAGCAGAGGAAATTACATGAGTTTTCAGATTGTAGTTATAATGATAGATAAGGAGGTAAAAGTATGATGATGTGGCCGTTGTTTGGCTGGGGATTCGGAGGTTTCGGAGTGATTATGCTGATAATAACGATAGTTTTCTGGGGCCTGGTTATTTGGGGGATAGTTGCGCTGATTCGCTGGCTCAGTCGGGGCGGCCGGACCAGCTATACTCAACATGAAACGGCGCTGGAAATACTGAAGAGGCGCTATGCCAGCGGCGAGATAACCAAAGCGGAATTTGAAGAGAAAAAACGGGACCTCTAAAACGCTGCCAGTTCGGATATCCGCATAATGAAAGAGCCCCTGGGTTTGTAACCCGGGGCTCTATATATTTCTGGTGGAGACGGGGGAGAGTCGAACTCCCCGTCCAGAAGAGCGCTATTCAGAGTCTCTACAAGCTTATCCGGCTGTTTGTTCTCGCTCCACTGTCATCCGCCGGCCGATTTCAGTGAAGCCAGTCGATGTTTCTTAGGCGACCCTTACCGACATCGGGGTCGCAGCACCTCGACATTTCGGCGCCCAATCCCAACCCATCGAGGAGAGGTCGAGGTGGGCGTAGCTGCCTTGTTAGGCAGCTAGGGCGTATTCTCTTTCGCCAGTTACTTTTTTTGCCATCTGATTTACGAGGGTGACGGCACCTCGGCCTGCAACTCCGAACCACTACTCCCCTGTCGAACCACACGTCCCCAAATGATAAGCACTAAATCTGAATTTCGAAATGCTACAGGTTGGCGGTCGGCGGTTTGGTCAAGGGTTCCTGGATTCCCGCTTTCGCGGGAATGACATACCAGGCATCAGCATTCGGTTGCGCTACTGGTTTCGTCTGGCGGCCAAAGGCTCCAGGCCACGCGACCGCTTGCCCGGTAATACATTATGTAAAGTATGCCCTATCGTTTCTTGCCTTTACCAGGGCCTTGCTTTAACGCCCGTTCCATCTGGCGCTGGTCATCCCGCCGGGCTATTGCTTCACGTTTGTCGTACTGTTTCTTGCCTCTGGCGAGACCCAGTTCCACCTTCGCTATTCCTTTTTTAAGGTACAATTTCAGGGGCACTATTGTGTACCCCTTTCTCTCCACCTCGCTGCTGAGGTCGTCTATCTCTCTTTGATGCAGCAGTAATTTACGCGGTCTAGTAGGCTCGTGATTGTACCGGTTGCCGCCCGGATACTGCGCGATATGAGCATTCACCATCCACAGCTCACCGTCTTTCGGGCTGGCGTAGGAATCCTTGAGGTTGACTCGCCCTCCCCGGATGGACTTGATCTCAGTGCCCGTGAGTACCAAGCCAGCCTCGACGGTATCCTCAATATGATAATCGTGATACGCCTTCCGGTTGACGGTGATTATTTTCTGGTTCTCTACCATATAGTCTTATACCACAATAAGTAAGTTATGTCAAGTGCTAGGACGTGCTGCACTCCCCCTACCCTGCTATTGTAATCCCTCTGAACCACTTTTGGAATGGGGGAAATATTAAAGGGGCGACCCAACGGGTCGCCCCTCCAATTTGAAGTTTGAGGGGGTGCTAGTC
>DAOUMT010000172.1:0-3781 GCA_034409195.1 Dehalococcoidia bacterium | reverse complement strand
CTGTAGTACCCTTTCCAGGCTCGGACTCAACCTTCAAGCTGCCGTTCAACAACTGGATTCTTTCCTGCATACCGGCCAGGCCCAGCCGGCCTGCTTTGACCAGATCGCCCATTGTGTCAGGGAGTGTAAAACCTTTGCCGTTATCCCTGACCGTTATCCTGGTTTTCTTATCCCCGAACTCCACTTTGACCTCAACCTTGGTTGCCTGAGAATGCCGCCGGACATTGCTCAGTGCCTCCTGGGCGATGCGGAACAATACCAACTCCACTTCGGCAGGAAGTCTCTGCTCGGTTCCAAATGCCTTGACCTCTATATTTATCTCCGAAGGCACCTGAGAGGCCAGCCATTCCAGCGCCGGAAGCAGACCCAGCCTGTCTAATGTAGCAGGTCGCAGGTCGTGGCTCAAGCGCCGCACACCTTCCATTATGCCGGTGGTCTGCTGTCTCAGGTTCTCCAGTCTAGCTTTTTCCTCCTGGGACATCGACTTGCTGCTGTAAGCAAGTTCATCTAACTCTCGTGTGAGGACAACGAGATATTGCATAGTATCATCGTGAAGCTCGCGGGCAATTCGTTTCCTCTCCTCTTCTTGAGCCCTGGTAATTTGCCGCAGGTAGAAGTGCAGGTTTTCCTTCATTTGCTTCTCTTCAGTCACATCCCGGGCAATATGCTGGAAGGCTACAGGCTTACCATCCTCTGCCACCAGGTTGGTAGTCATCATCAGTATCGCCTCTGTGCCATCCCCCCTCATTATGCGCTGCTCATATGGCTGTGCCAGCGGTTCATTGGCCAGTAACTTGCGTCTGATCTCCTTGGCCAGACTCAGTCCTTCCCCGGAAAGAAATACGCTCACATTCAATTTATCGGTCTTAACCAGCTCATCCAGAGTATAACCTGTGAGCTTCTCGCTTGCCTTATTGGCAGCTATGATATTGCCTTCCAAATCATGGACCCAGATGCCATCGTTAGCGTTCTCGAACAGCTCACGGTATCGTTCCTCAGAAGCGCGCAACTGCTCGGTGAACCCTCGCTGCTGCTGATACAATCGTACGTTTTCTATGGCAACTCCAATCTGATTACCGATGTTTGTTAGCACCTCGACCTCATCCTGGCTGAATTTACGATACCCCCGCATGCTCACACAAAGTGTGCCCATGACTTTCTCTTTAGACTTCAGGGGAACAATGAGCATCGAACCAATGTGATCCTCTTTTAAAACTGTCCTGGTCAACCTAGGGTCGGTCGAAGCGTCTTCAACATAAGTTGGCACGCCTGTCTGGGCTACCAGTCCATTCAGTCCTTCTCCTATTTTTAACCGCTCGACACCCTGGGCGAATTCTCGAGATATACCCCTGTATGCAGCCAGCGTAAGGTCGCCTGCTCCTTCATCGACAAGAAATACCTGCGCCACATCGACCTTCATCACCCCCACGACACTGTCGATGCTGCTTTTCAGAACAGGATCCAATTCCAGAGACTGGGAAACTACAAGGGCGGTTTGGTTGAGCGCATCGAGCTGCATACGCCGCCTTCGCTCCTTTTCTAGTGACGTGAATGTGAAGCCCACCAGAATGCCTACGGAAAAAACGGCACCCGATTCGAACAGAGCGTCCGCAGGGTGCGGCGATATGAGGACAGCGCGGGGTACCATACAACCTAGAGCAACCACCGAAGCTACATAAGCTCCCCTTGACCCGAACAGGAATCCGGAGAGAATTATCGGTATGATATATAGTGTCCGCTCAAAGGAAAGCCTATCTACACCCACATAGTTGAAAATGCGCTGCACGAAAGGCGGATGGATTGTCTCATAGTAGTACGGAATTGAGATAACGATGAACAGGACAATAATTAGCCAGAAACTAGGCCTTCGTGCATTTCTTGCCAGCGAGCTTATCGAGCTTGCTAGGACTCTACGCACCATATCTGAACCTTAACTGACGTATGTGTAAAAACTATCAAGGAATATCTTCGAGGGTTACCCATCCCTCCTTCAACGCGCGCACTACAGCCTCTGTTCGTGAGCCCACTCCAATTTTGCTAAAGATGCTTCCCACGTGACCTTGAACTGTACGTAGACTTAAAAAAAGCTGGTCGGCAATTTCCTTATTGCTAAGGCCCCTTGTAACCAGCTTAAGGATATCCATTTCTCGCTGCGTAAGTATCTCTAACGGCTTCTCTTTTTTAGTCTTTTCGGATGCGGAGACAAAATGATTCAACACCTTGCGGGTAACTAACGGATGAAGCACAGATTCACCGGCATATAGTGCTCGAACAGCGTTGACCAGTTCCTGGCCCCGCACACTCTTCAACAGATAACCGGCTGCTCCGGCTTCCAAAAGGTCAAAGATGAACTGATCATCGTCATAGGCACTGAGTATCAGCACTGCTGTTTTGGGGCAGGATGTTTTGATTCGCCTGGTGACTTCGATGCCGTCGAGCTTGGGCATAGCGATGTCGATAATAGCCACATCCGGAACCAGGCTGGTGGCCAATTTCACCGCTTCCTCACCATCGCCAGCCTCAGCGATTACCTGCAAGTCCTTTTCCGCTTCCAGGATTCGCCGGGTGCCTTCGCGCACCAGCGCATGGTCATCAGCTATTATCACCTTGATTCGATCCATAGCAACTCCCGTTCCATTCTAAAGTATTATAGCATAACCCATTCGATAGTGCTTGTTAACCGTATAAACTGCCGTAAATATAAAAATCGAGTAAATAGTGAACATAAGTCTCTATTTATCAACAGAGTCGCCCGAATTTTCACAACAGCATGCAGTCTGTGATGCAAAGCTAAGTTAACCTTGAGGAATTCATGGAGAATCGAGGGATATCTGCCATTCGTAAATAACGACAGCCGTTTGGATTCTGTTTGTTAATAGCTTAAAACTTGCTTATGGCTTGTCCTTCATTATGGCCATAAAACTGAAGGGAAGCATCTGCCTTATTTTCAGACCTAAGCCTTCGAGCAAGTTCATAATGGCAAACCCGTACCATACCGTATAAGCAATATAGAAAAACAACGAAAATATGACAATTCCAGCTCTGTCCTTTATGTGTTCAGCCTGTATCCCATAATAATTGTACGCGGGCTCGATCGCTCGCTGCTGCGTTTCTTCTAGCATCTTGGCCTGGTCAAATACACCTTCGTCCTTAAGGTAAGTGTCTAATGCTTTAAACGACTGCCACCAATTGTAAAGTACCTGCTTTCCATCGTAGCCGTATTTTGCCGCTATCTGCGCTCCCTCGTCACGATACATGGCATCTGCATCGCTGAGGCTGGCTTGAAGAATTTTGCCTAAATCTCCATTAATCGTCAAACTAACTCCAGAAGTGGTTACCTCCGCGCCGCTCGCCTGATACAGTAGAGCGGTTTGATTTACCTGTTCCACAGTCTTCATCTTGATGGTAGCCACCAGTGGAGTGCCTATATATTTGGTGCTATCTTCCTCAACACTCGGTATATAGTAAGCTGAGCCCTTAGATATTGAATTATATAGCTCATCTGCATATTGCATCCCATTCTTACCGTCAAAAACCGGCGAGAACATTACCGCCAATATGCCAGCAAAAAGCACCAGCATCCCTATACCGGTATAGAACTTGATCTTGTCGGCGATCATGTTTTCACCTCTATTCCTTTAAGCTTTTTTATGCTTGCTACAAACGTTCCAATCACCCAGATTGCGAAAATGCCGAGGACAATGAAGAACACCCATACTCCTATGTTTGCAAGTAAATTGCCTGTGTTGGTCGATATCGGAACTACACCCAAAGAGCCCAG
>DAOUMT010000171.1:0-4254 GCA_034409195.1 Dehalococcoidia bacterium | reverse complement strand
CCCGTAAGTGCTTACTTACCCTTCTCTGTCTCCGAAGGAAGCTTTCGCCTTGCCCTTTTCGTTTCAAGGCCAGAGAGCATGAGATCTGTAAAATGTTTGGCAATCTTTTTAGAACTCAACCTACCTTATCGTGACATATTATCCACACGTTTGGTAGAATTAATTTAGCACGAACCGTTCGATTTGTCAATACCTTGTATGGGGCCGTAAACCGTGGATTTTCCTAGCAGGTTAGCCCGGGAAAGAGCTTTTCGGCTAGTTTTCGCCGGCGACAATGGCATGAATGTGGGTGAAAACGTCTTATGTTCTTTCAGATAACGGGAGCTGACGGCGTTATAGGCTGTTGCGGGGCATAATTCGGCTAAAACAGGCCGGTTCGGCCCATACTGAGATAATTCTTCGTTCAAAGGACCATCTAATATGACCAATAAATTGCCCTTGGCTCATCAACTGGGTGCGGGCATCGTTATCTGTCTTAGTGCATTGTTACTAGGGTATGCCATACTGAATCAGCCAGACGGAGCATTCTCTTCTCGGCGTGGTGAATGACTCTACCAAACTGGGTGAAAATGGCGAACCGCAGCCGCTTGGGCTGAGCTTTAGCATACCGGGGGGTAGCGCCACTGCCTTAAGTAATTGAAGCAGATTGTAAGTGAGCACCTGGAGCCCTAACCAGGCCGCATTGGCGCCGTTTGGAGCTGGGATAAACTCCTCCGGCAAGTTCGCTAACGAGGATGTGATGCACCTGTTCAATCGTGCCTACTTCACCCCTCGGCCACTCAAGCAGTTGTTGTCCTTCCATCTCCCAGAGATTAGTGACAACACAGGAATGCCGTACTGTAGCGCCATCTTCAAACAATTCTCCTTGTTGATGACGTATGCGGACCGCCAGATAGCGGTATGGCTGGCTATCTTTTTTCTTGTTCCTACGGGACGGTACCAAGGGGACTTCGGCCCACTCCCGTATCATACCCCCCCTCTCAACATACCACATCTGCCAAGCATCTGCTGGTAACGCCTCGATCGGCTGTCGCAACTGTACGCTCATGTCAGCACTTACAGCGAATCGCCACCTCCGTCCCTGCCAGTGGTCGAGTACATCTTGCTGATAAACCGCCGAATCTGATCTCACCTTTACCTCCCACTCACCGGCTGGCAACATCGCAAAGGCTTCATCCACTATCCTCTTCATAATCCGTCCCTGCCTGCACATTCCCCTGCCGGAATTCCTCAGCCAGCACCAGCCCTGTCTCTGCTCACTCCACTTCTATGGGTTGGAAAGCCTTTCTGCCATCGTAACAATAGAAAGCGTGGCTTTGGTCGTCTGTACTAAATGGGCATCTACATCCAGGGTTACCTCCTAATCCGGTCTCATCTACTCTATGTGTAGCTCCGTATTACCTGTCGATTGGGCTCCCGTAGCCCAGCCAATGACGCTGACTCAAGTGGTATGAAAGCCCCTTGCTGCGACGTCCAGACATTAACTCCTCGTCATGAAACTTATGAAGCCACTGACGGGCAGTCTCGGCTGCCGGTATCTGATAGCCTAACATCGTCTCCAGACCTTTGTCCTGCCGCAGCTTTTCCATATCCTCGACACATTCCCCGCCCAGAGCACTCAGCAATACAAAGGATTCAGTCATCTGTCCCTGACTCAATCCTTTCGCTGTCTTCTTTCTGGGTAAAGCTTTATCAGCAGCATCACCTACACCGTATCCCCGGTAAGCTTCAACCAGTGGCCGCCCCAGCCCAAGGGGTTACAACTTCTTCTAACCTACCAGTGACAGTAACTGCTAAATGACCACGAAAACCTTTCACCTGTTTCACCTCTCGTGAGAAAGTCTATCACTATCTATCCTGAATTTGAACTGGCTACTAAATCCACAGTTGAGAATCGTTCAACCCAATTATATACATCTGATTTGAATATCATCGAAGCCTGGGATTAAAACGAGGTCAGACTGCACAGCTCCTTAAGTCGTAGGGCTTATATGGGTTTGACCAAACGGCAGCTCACGGCACGGGGCTTGAAGCTGGGGGGGATATCATCCGCCAGGACCTTGATGCCCTGGACCAAGCGGAGGTGCGACAAGGCAACCAATGGTATCTGCTGCGCGGTCCCCTTCAAGGAGTAGCCTGGAAGGTACTTCAGGCTGCTGGAGTGGCTATTCCACCGCCGGTGCGGCCTTTAGAAAATGCGGTGCCAAGACCCTGATTATGTCCCATTTTCTCGTTCAAATCCTGCCGCCACTGTAGAAGATGGGTCATACATCTGTCTCTCTCCCTACGCAACGCGCATCAAACAAGAGGCAGCATTCCAGCTCGGGTTAGGATGCGATTGATATAGGTACTACGTAAAAGGTGCATCTCTGAAGAACTGATACTGCAAGGATGGACTAGCACAGCAACTAGGTAAGTGAATCAGGAGGCTCTTGATGAGTGAACGGGACGGCTTCTCTCAGTGGTGGAACGTTCTCAGAAAGGCTGATCCCCTAGTGGCTGTCATGAGCGACGCGCCCTTATATCCAGCGAACGGTGATGAAATGCGATGCTTGTTATAACCACAACCTCCGAAGATAGAAGTGTTTCGTGATGATATTCTTAAGCTTACTCATAAAATTGCTGAATTATAAACCCTGGCTCTTCTCCGGCTGGCAACAGACTGCCACGTTCGGAAGTGGGAACCTCATTGCTAGCTTCGATCATTCCCCGCCTAATTATGGTTCAGAAGAATGTCCAGCCCCATCTTGAAAGCTTTCAGATTCAGCTCGATATTTTCCGATGAAAAGTGATCCCTTATTGCATTCTCAATATGCTGCGCGGTCAATGGAATTATATTAGTGCCGATCAACGCCCCTAACATTACCATGTTCGCTACAAGAGGGGCACCAAGCTCTATGCTCATCCGAGTAGCATTAATAAACCAGGCGGACTGAGAAAGTTCATTAATTGCCTTTTTGAGCTCCTCCAGATCAGGATATTTATCCTGCCCCATGAGTACCCTGACAGGAAAAGAGGGGTGAGAATTCGTGACACTGACAACATTGGGGTTTCCATATACACCTAGCATTCTGAGCGTTTCCAAAGGCTCTAGACTCAAGATAAAGTGGGCTTTCCCCTTGGGTACGAATGGTCCGTATACCCTGTTCTTTGAGACTCTCACATGGCTCATAACCGCGCCACCCCTCTGGGAGGCACCATAGGTCTCGCCTATGGCAACGAAATAATCTTGTTTCACTAAAGCCCTGCCAATCAGGCGAGAAATTAACACATTTCCCTGACCTCCAACCCCGCAAACTATGAGATTTAGTGGATCTTCAACCATAACCGTACTATTTTGCCTCCTTTTTGATTGCTCCCTCAGGACATATATCAACGCAAACACCGCACCCGGTGCAAACCGACTCATCTACTATTGCTTTAGATTTCTCCTCACTCCATATCAGGGCGGGGCATTTGAAAAGTCTGGTACACAGTTGGGCACACCCACAGGCCTTTCCTCTACACTCTCCAATATCGACCCAAACCCTGTAGAGAGGTCCTTCCTCTTTCATTCTTACAAGGGCGCACTTTCTACGCAGTATGAGGACCCTTGTTTTATGCTTCTCCTCAATCAATTTAAGCACCTTCTCCTCAGTCCCTCTCAGGTCATAGGGATCGCTCACCCCCACTTTGCATCCTATCGAGCGGCATAGAGCCTCAATATCTACTACAGGAGCATGATCGCCAATGGCGTTAAGTCCTGTACCTGGGTGAGGTTGGAAACCAGTCATCGCTGTTGCGCTGTTATCAAATATAATCATAGCGAAGTCGGACTTATTATACACAGCATTAACCAAGGCTGGGATTGCTGCATGGTAAAAAGTCGAGTCGCCGCAGGCTGCAATCACTGGCTGACGAAACCCAAATTGCCCGAGCTTGCCAAAACCGGAGGCCAGTCCGGCACCCGAACCCATAGAGTGATTAGTTTTAATTTGACGATAGCCCTCTGGCCCGAAATCCATTGCGTAGCAGCCAATATCGCCTGTTACAAAACCGTCCCTATGGTCCAATTTGAGTGCATTTTTAATAGACCAGAAGCTGGCACGATGTGGGCATCCGGCACACCAAGTCAAACCTCTAAAGACGACCATCCTATTGGCCGCCTCTATAGCCTTTCGGTCGTAGCTGGGGTCTCTCGCCAAATACTCCAAGTTTAGAATACCACACAAGGCATTAATCACCGCCTCGGGGGTTAATTCTCCATAGCCCTCG
>DAOUMT010000170.1:0-6139 GCA_034409195.1 Dehalococcoidia bacterium | reverse complement strand
AGGCTGACGTGTTAAAAGCATTGAGCAATTCACGCCTTGTGGTGATTTTCGATAAGAATATCAGCTATGGTTCGGAGGGAGCCGTCTGTTCCGAAATCAAAGCATCCCTCTATGGAAGTCAGGTGAATGCAGTGATACGAAACTTCATTGTAGGACTGGGTGGGCGCGATGTTACAGCCAGAGAGATGGCAGATGCGGTAAAGAAATCCATAGCGTCGCTCACAGAAGGCGTACCTAATAAGGAATATCCTGAGTGGATATGCCATTTTTAAGGGGGCACTCATACCTAAGGTAAATGCCGTCAATCTAACTGAAAAAGAATATATGCTTCCTGGGAATAGGCTTTGCCCTGGCTGTGGCTTATCTCTCGCATATCGTCATATTTTGAAAGCGTTCGACGGACAGGTTATTGTTACTGTGCCCGCTAGCTGCCTGACAGTCCTGCATGGCATGTATCCGGTCACATCGGTGACTGTGCCATGCGTCAACACGCCGTTTGCCACGACCGGGGCGTCTGCTTCCGGCCTAGTCGCAGGGCTGAAAGCACTGGGTAGAAAAGACTTAACGGTATTGGCCATCGCGGGAGACGGGGGGACTTACGATATAGGAATTCAGTCATTGAGCGGCGCCACTGAGAGAAAGTCCGATTTTGTCTATGTCTGCTATGACAATGAAGGCTACATGAACACGGGTAATCAACGTTCCGGCTCCACTCCACTGGGCGCTATTTCGGGCACGACGCCGATTCTGGGCAAGCAGCAGAACCAAAAAGATATAGCAGCCATAATGGAAGCTCATGGCATTCCCTATGTCGCTACCGCCAACGCTGGCTATCCCCTGGACCTCTACGAAAAAGTTAAGAAAGCAAGAACAATGCAAGGCATCAGGTTCTTGCATGTTCTGACGCCCTGTCCGCCAGGATGGCGTTTTCCTTTCAGTGATACCATTAAAATTGGACAGCTTGCAGTGCAAACAGGATGGGACGTACTTTATGAGATTGAGGGTGGCGTTTTTCGCTTTACCTCGGCCAGTGAAACCATTGCTCGCGGAGGCACTTTAAGGCCATTGAAAGAATATCTTCAGCCACAGGGAAGGTTCAAGAACATTACTGAGAAGCAGATTGATGAGCTGCAGGCAGCGGTAAATGCTCGCTGGAAGCGCTGTCTTGCTCGGGCTGCCAATTCATAGTCTCTACCCGGAGGCGAGAGGTCTATGGCGCTGGATTTTGATCTGACCGAAGAGCAGAATCTGACACGCCAGGCTGTGCGAGATTTCGCCGAAAAGGAGATTGCCCCTATTGCTCAGGAGCTTGATGAAAAAGAGGAATTCTCCATCGAGCTCACGCAAAAGATGGCCAAAATCGGGCTTCTGGGCTGCTTCGTTCCAGTGAAATACGGCGGTTCCAGCACGGGATATCTATCTTATATCATTGCGGTAGAGGAACTGGCGAGGGTCGATGGCTCTCAGGCTGCCACAATTGCCGCTGCGAACTCACTCGGTGTCGGTCCCATATATCAATTCGGTAACGACAGGCAAAGAGAGCAATGGCTTCCCAGGCTTTGCTCGGGAGAAATACTGGCAGCCTTCGGTCTGACAGAGCCAGACGCCGGCTCAGACGCCGCTAACTCCAAAACCACGGCAGAGCTAAATGATGGTAGATGGCTCATAAATGGGAGAAAAATCTTCATCACGAACTCGGCTTGCCCATTAACTGGCGTTGTTATCGTGCAAGCTGTTACGGGACGGCGCACCGATGGAAAGCCGGAGTTGAGTTGTCTGCTCGTTCCAGCTGGTACAGCCGGATTCGCTGCTAATGAGATGAAAAAGAAGATGATGTGGCGGGCTTCTAATACCGGTGAGCTTTTTTTTGACGATTGCGCAGTGCCTGAAGAGAATCTCCTGGGTAGTAGAGGCGACGGCTTACACCAGATGCTGGCCACGCTGGATAGAGGACGCCTGAGCATCGCTGCCGTGGGTCTCGGTGGTTCCCAGGGTGCCTTCGAGTTAGCTTTGCAGTATGCTAACTCCCGAATACAGTTTGGCCATCCGGTGAGTTCTTTTCAAGTTAACGCGTTCAAGTTGGCAGATATGGTTCTCGATATCGAACTGGCCAGGAATTTACTTTACAAGGCGTGCTGGCTGCTGGAGAAAAAGCGTCCATTTACTACGGAGGCAGCTATGGCCAAGCTGTGCTGTTCTGAAACCATGCACAGGTGTGTCCATCAGGCAGTGCAGTTGCACGGAGGCTACGGGTTGATGAAAGATTTTAGGGTCGAGAGACTGTATCGGGATCAACGTATTCTGGAGATTGGCGAAGGAACATCGGAAATCCTGCGTATCGTAATAGCTCGCCATATCGGCGTTTCGGGAAGAGGAATGTAGGAGGAGGAAGAAAATGGAACGTAAAAAGGCAAAACGTAATAATAATCGCGACAGTTCCGGTTCTTCTCGGAAATGGTCGACAAAATCTGACGATTTTCTTACTGACTCGACCCGGCTGGCAAAGACAACCGGGTTCGCAGAAAGAGAGTCTGTAGGTGATAGGCTTAAGAAAGCCCGCGAGAAGCGTGGGTTTACTCTTCAGGACCTCAGCAGCCGGACCGGGACAGATGCATCTACTTTGAAACGCATGGAAGAGAATGAGATGATTCCTCCTCTTGGTGAGCTGGTAAGACTCAGCAAAGCCCTCGAGACCAGGATGAGTTATCTTATCTCCGACGGTGTCGATGAACCTATGGGCCTGGTGCGAGCAGACCAGCGTAAGCCTGTTTCTCGCCGCAGTGAAAAAGGAGTTGAGAGATATGGCTACTTCTACGAATCTCTAGCTTCGGGAAAAGCCAATCGAATGATGGAGCCTTTCATAGTAACTCTTGTCCCCACGGAAGCGGCTGAGACTTCGACGCATGACGGTCAGGAGTTTCTTTTTGTTTTGGAGGGGAAAATTATGGCCAGGGTCGGGGACCGGACCGAGTTTCTCGGGCCTGGTGATGCAGTCTACTATGATTCCAATAATCCGCATTACGTCAGATGTGCCGGTGAAAAGAAGGCCAAGATACTGGCTGTCATTTATCCGGAGCGTCAGTAGTTGCCCGTCGCCTATCTAACCAATGATAATATCATCCAGGGCTCGCTTTGGGACATGATGTATCTCTTTGCTGTCACGCCAGTACTTGACATCCCCATCAGTGCCGATGGTCTCGAGCACCACAGTTTCCTTGGGTTTACCGAGGGCCAAAACAAGCAGAATCTCATATCGCTGCGGTATCTCCAGAGCCTGACGTAGGCCTTGCTTCTTGATGCCGCCGATAATGCATCCCCCGAGACCTTTCTCTGTTGCGCCAAGAAGTATGCTCTGCGCAGCTATTCCGTGGTCACAGTGTAAAGGATGGCCTATCTGAGTGTCCTCGAGTATTATGATATAGGCTGAAGGTCTTTCACCTTCGGAGGGCCCAGGCCAGTCTTTGAAATAGGCAGCCCAGGCGAGGTGCGAAAAGATTAGAGCGTTTCTCTTCGGGTCGCAGGAAAGTATATATCTAAGCGGCTGTAGATTGGCCGCTGACGCAGACTGTCGAGCAAGGTCAACGAGCTCTTTCAACGTATCGTATTCCACCGGGACTTCCTGATAGAAGCGCCGGTAGCTCCTGTTGCTTATTATCAAATCTCGTATCATATCGGCCCTCTCAATCGTGTTACGGATATCTTGGTTAGCTATATGTTTTGGGGGTCGGGTTGGCCACAGCAGCTAGACGAGGAAAGCCCTGATACCCAGAATATCTCTGCCCACAATCAGTTTCTGTATCTGAGTAGTTCCTTCCGGTATGGTCATAGTTCTGGCATCCCTGAAATACCGCTCCACAGGGTATTCATCGGAGAGGCCCATAGCGCCATGAATCTGTATAGCCTTTGATGCCGTCCTGACCGCCGCCTCGGTGGCATAGCTCTTTGCCAGAGAAGACTGCCAGCGGGATTTCTGGCCTTTATCGATGAGGTCCAGAGCGCGAAAAGAGAGAAGGCGTCCAGCCTCGGTTTCTGCGACCATGTCCACCAGCATTTCCTGTATCATCTGGAAACTGCCTATAGGCTGGCCGAACTGCGTTCTATCCTGGGCGTATTTGATGGAAGCATCTATAGCGGCCTGGGCAATGCCTGTGCACATGGCTCCTACCATGGCCCGCGACACGTCAAAGAACGCCATAGTCCGCTTGTAGCCTGCGCCGGGGTCGAGGAGGTTTTCTTTGGGTACTTTACAGTCGTCGAAAGAAAGCTCTGCCGTGGGAAAGCAGCGCATCCCCAGCTTGTGCAGCTCCCGGGCTTGGAAAGGCGACGTATTTCTCTCTACGAGGAAAAAGGACAAGCCCAAAGGCCCCAGCGACTTATCTGTGGTGGCGAGAACAAAGGCGGCGTCGGCTATGCTCCCATTGGAGATCCACATTTTTGTGCCATTGATGATGTAGTTGTCTCCGTCCAGGTTTGCGGTGGTCTCCAGGCTGGACACATCGGAGCCAGCATTGGGCTCAGTTATTGCCAGGCATCCTATGTATTCACCGGATGTGCCGAGCGGCAGCAACCTCTGCTTCTGCTCAAGGCTGCCTGCCTCACTCAAGACCCAGAGGAAACCCGCGGCAATGAAGATGGTTCCGGCAAGGCTGGCCCAGACTCTGGATAGTTCCTCGACGAGGATTCCGTTGGTCTTGGCCTCCAACTGTGAGCCGCCATATTTTTCAGGCAGAAACCCTGTGAGGTAGCCGAAGGGGAGTAACTGCTTGATGAAGCCGACAGTTTCCGCCTTGGTCAGCGGGCCACTCTTCTCATGCGCATCGACGACAGGCGCTATCTCTTTCTCCAGGAAGTTGCGCACACTGGCTTTGAGCATCTGCTGCTCTTCGGTGAAAGAGAAATCCATGTCCTCCTCCGCGGAATCAAGTGAACTGCCTGGGCAAGCCGTCTGGAGGCTATAGCCCGGCGATACAGACGCTGACCACATTCATGGGCGGGATGCCTCCCATATTATGGGTCAGGCCGTACCTGGGGTTCTTTATCTGCCTGGGTCCTGCTTTCCCCTGAAGCTGCTTGTACATCTCGTACATCATCCGCAGCCCTGAAGCGCCTATAGGATGCCCGAAGCACTTCAGCCCTCCGTCCGGCTGGCACGGGAGCTTCCCGTCCAGATCGAAGAATCCTGCCTGGATATCCTCCTTGGCTTTACCCCGGGGCGATATGCCCAGGTCTTCGTATATGGTGAGCTCGGTGATGGAGAAACAGTCATGCACCTCCATCATGCTTATCTCTTTACGGGGGTCCTTTATCCCTGCCTCTTTGTAAGCCCTCTTGGAGGCATGAACGGTAGTCTCCACATGAGCATAGTCCCATTCAGTGCACATTATTTCCTCTCCCGAGCTCGCAGCGATCTGGAGCGCCTTGACATAGACAGGGTCGGACCTGAACTTCTTTGCGATGTCTGCCCGGCAAACAATTGCAGCCGCCGCACCATCGCTCACTCCGCAGCAGTCGAACAGCCCCAAAGGCCAAGCCACAATAGGTGCGTTCACCACGTCCTCTATAGTCACCTCACGGCGAAGGTGAGCTTTGGGGTTGAGCGCACCGTTGTGATGGCTCTTTACCGTTATTCTGGCCAGGACGTGTTTTCCCTCCTGTGGGGTGAGGCCATACTGCGCGAAATATCTGGTGCCCATCATGGCGAACATACCGGGAGGAGTATAGTTAGGGAAGGCGAACCGGAAAGCTGTCCCAACTTGCGAGTCGGTTTGAGGAAGGCCACCGTAACCCGTATCTTTAAGCTTTTCCACACCGACTGCCAGGGCGATATCGAAGGCGCCGGAAGCAACGCCATAGCAAGCGCCCCTCAAGGCCTCTGAGCCGGTGGCGCAGAAATTCTCAACTCTGGTTGCAGGGATGAACGGCAGCTTCAATGTCACTGACAGAGGAATTGCTGATTTCCCCACCGAAGTCTCCTCGTAACATGTGCCAGACCAAGCAGCCTGGATATCTTTCTTTTCAATGCCCGCATCTTCGAGGGCTTCAACGAAGGCTTCCACCATCAAATTATTGGCGCTCTTATCCCATCTCTCGCCGAACTTAGTGCAACCCATGCCGATGATAGCGACCTTGTCCTTTATAC
>DAOUMT010000169.1:0-26167 GCA_034409195.1 Dehalococcoidia bacterium | reverse complement strand
CTGATTGATATTAAAGCTGGTAGCCTGATGGCGCTTCCCTATCCCTACGATGGCGCGAACGACCATTCAACCATAGCGCAGCTTAAAGAGGAACAGAAAAAGAGATATGAAGCATCGCTGGATGGGGTTCTGGCTATCGGTATACCTAAGCCCGCTAGTGAGGCGGAGGAGAAAGCGCTTGTCGCTAAATTCCTGTCAGGGCTGAGCAAACTTCTGGATAAAAATGATAATTGGACCTTTATGCAGCCCCTTAAGTTCTCTCTGGAATACTGCGCCAGGTGTCAGACCTGCAACGAAGCCTGCCCCATATTCGTATCCAGCGGCAGGCAGGAAATATACCGCCCCACATACCGGGCGGAAGTGCTGCGGCAGATTGTTGATAAGTATCTGCACGGACAGAGCAGGTTCTCCAACTGGTTACTGGGGAACAATGTAGAGCTCAACTGGACCACAATTTCCAGATTAGCTGAGCTATCTTACAGATGCACGATATGCCGCAGATGTGCCCAGACCTGCCCGGTAGGCATTGACAACGGTTTAATTACTCACGAGCTTCGAAAGCTGTTTAGCCAGGAGCTGGGCATTGCTGCCAGAGAACTCCATGAAGTGGGCACATTGCAGCATTTGAAAGTAGGCTCCAGCACAGGTATGAAACCAAGCGCGTTTATGGATATTAAGAAGTTCATGGAAGAGGAAATCGAGGAGAAGACCGGCAAGAAGATAGAGATACCCGTCGATAAAAAGGGAGCGGATATCCTGCTCATACATAATGCCGGAGAATACCTATCGTGGCCCGAAAATCCGGCAGCCTTCGCCATCATCTTCGACGCCGCCGGACTCAATTGGACGCTGTCCAGTGAGCTTGTTGGTTACGACGGAGTAAACTATGGAGTTTGGTACGATGATGTCCAGTTCAGTCGCATAGCGATCAAACATGCTCAAATCGCCAAGGAGCTAAAGGTAAATAAGATTGTTGTGGGTGAATGCGGACACGCTCACAAAGCCCTCATAGTCATCGCAGACAGGGTATTGACAGGAGATTTGAACATCCCCAGAGAGAGCTGTATGCCGCTGCTGGAAGAAATCGTGTTCAGCGGAAAGCTTAAGCTCGACCCTATGAGAAATAATTTCCCCATTACTTTGCACGACCCGTGCAATATGGTCAGGCTGATGGGTGTGGTCGCACCACAAAGAAGAATTTTGAGGAAAATCGCCCCTCAGTTCAGAGAAATGACCCCGCATGGTGTGGAGAACTACTGCTGCGGCGGCGGAAGCGGCTTTGCTATCATGCAGTCCATGAATTTCCCAAGTTGGAGGTCTGTGATATCGGGAAGAATGAAACTGAAGCAGGTTGTTGATGCTTTCCAGGATGTCATCAGCCCCGATGTTAAGAAATTTGTGTGCGCACCCTGCTCAAACTGCAAAGGGCAGTTTAGAGACCTGTTGAATTACTATGATGTTGGAGCAAAATGCGGCATCAACTATACGGGTCTGGTCGATTTGATAGTGAATGCTATGGTGGATCTGAAAGAGCCGTACCTGGAAGTTGACTGATTGCGGTAAAACTCATAGCTCCAAGATTTATCGGGTCAAGGCGGGTAGAGTCATTCCCCGCCCTTATGTTTTCTCAGAAAGTCTTCCACCTCTTTAATAATGTCTTCTTCTAATGGCTTGCCTATCCTGTGCTCTCCTTTTCCGTAGTCTTCCTCAAGCCTTTTCAAATAGCTTTCCAGCTCGGGTTTCCGGCTGATAACGCTGCTTATCTGTGCGTCCAGGGTTTCACCGACTTTACGGAGGTCTTCAAAATCAATGGTTATGTTCAACATCTTGGTCAGTTTGCTGAGCATGCCGTAGCAGACTTTGGCATTCGGCACTTGAACATAATAAGGAATATGCCCCCACAGGCTTACTGCCTTGATACCCCTCTTCCTGGCAGCTACAACCAGCCACGTGTGTATACTGGAAGGTCCTTTGTAATCTGTGAACCCTATGCCATATTTTGCCATCTCGGCTTTCAAGCTCTCGTCACTGATAACTGCCGTAAGAATCGGCTCAACGCTATGGGGCACGTTATCATAGGACCCGCCTATGGTATAGAGCCGCTCTATGCCGTAGTCCTGGGCAAAGGCCAGAACCAGGTCTACATATTCTTTCCATTTCAATTCAGGTTCCGTGCCCAGCGATATTACCAGGTCATGATCCGCTTTTTCATTCTTGTGGAACCAGAACAGGGTTGACGGAAGGCTGAGCGTTCTTACCATGCCCTCCCTTACATCGGCCAGTGGTCGTCCCGACTCGATACCCTGAGAATGAAATAAGTGGAACTCATCGGGTTTTATCTCAGCTAATTTCTTAAAATGGAGCCTTTCCTTCAGCTCACTAACAACACCGGATGAAACCATTCCTGCATTCGCCCATCCTTCAAACCCCATAACTAAATTGGGCCGAACCAGATTTGGTCTCCCGTACGTGATTAAGGCTCGCCTATCCGGACGTCCAATTCCGGTTGTGGCCGCATCTTGAGATCCCTCGTCTAAGGGAATTCCGAGGTTGCGGGACTCCCCCCTTTTTCTGAGAAAGCGCAGAAAGTTGAGTCGGTCAAATAACATACCAGCCGCCGTCAGTACCGCGTGTTTTCGATAGTCTCATGATATACCAGTTCCATAATAACACAAGGTACCCAGAGCCGTTGATAACATAACCGCAATTTGAAAAGGAAGGGGGAAATGGAGGACTCCCAGGTTCATAGTATGCGCAACCGCGTTAGCCAGTCCTTCATTTCCAACTGAGGCACACCGAAGATTCCTGCCATCTTTGTGGGGTCTTTGACCTCGGGCCAAAGCCCGTATACAAAGTTTTTGGGCATGAGAATGCTTGCAGCGAAATAGTCAGCCAGTCGCTCACTTACCTTTCTATAATGCTCGCCTGTTTGCTTGAACGCGAGACCCGAGTTGCCGCAAATGATATGGAAACCTTCGTGAAAGGCGGTAAAATTGGCTACCTCAGGAGATGCATTTAAGTTGAGGTGTACAACCCACTCTTTATCCACTAGCCAGGTGCATCCCAGGAGGCGTTTCAAGGGCAGAGGCCGAATCTCAATAGGGCGATGGGGGTCGAATAGTTCGATTATTTCTAACGGAACCGGCGGCTTATTTATCCCGGCCAGTTCGATATATTTATTTGCCAGATTATTAATTTCATCGAGAACACGACAACAGCAGCCATTATAGGCGAAAGAACAACCCGCAAGGTACATCATGGGATAGTCGCGGTCACTACCAAGCTGCACATTCTTAGCCTCGGGACACAAATCACTTGTCCGGCACACACATTCAGTTTCGTGCGGACAGTATTTACCTGACCACAATTGGGCAAGGGTGGGCATTTGTCTCCTCGGCTCAACTAACTTGCTCACGCCGCCTCCGCCTGCGATAAATGAGATCCTCAATCATGGCTATCATGTCATCATCAAGCTCATCCGGATATTTTTCCCGGGCATATTCACCGAACTCCGGCAGTGACTCAGCGCTATCCTTGTGCAGAGGTTTTAAGTGCCCTGCCAGGGCGAGTATATGCTCTACAGGCAACGAAAGATACCCGGCAAGCAGTTTACACGATTTTGGCGAGGGGGTCTGTTTCCCTTCACGCCATCTGCTTAGAGTGGACGCACTTACGCCCGACTCTCTTGCCAAGCCCCTAAGAGATATACCACGCTGCCTTTGAATTTCCTCAAGAAAATCTGCTATGTTTGCCATTGGTACCGCCCCAACCTCCTGACCAAGATATAATACTAGTGTAGCGTGGTCGCAACATTTTGTCAATAGATAAAGGGAATTTTGCCAAAATGCCGTTGCGACCCCTTGACAAGGATGTAAAATGTTGCTAATATCACTGTTGCGCCGACGCATCATATGTTCTCTAAACGCAACATTTCATAATGCAGGAGGGGCGATGGACCAATTTGTCTTTCTCGTTCTGCCTTACGCGACCATTATTGTTTTTGTAGTAGGGTTAATCTGGCGGATACGCATCTGGTGGGCAAAACCACGCGCCAAAGCCGTACTCTTCCCCGCAGCAAAAAGCAATTCCGTCGTCGTGGGCAGGGTGGTAAAAGATATCGTGCTATTCAGGAAGACGTTCAGCATGTCCAAATCCCTCTGGGTAATGACAGGTTTGTTTCACCTGGGCTTGCTGCTGGTAATACTGGGACATATCAGAACTATCACTGAGATCGGGTTTCTCTGGAATTGGTTCAACGTTAAGGGGGCAGACATCGACCATGTTGCCTTTGCCATGGGGATGACAGCCGGTGGGATCGTCCTGGCCGGGGTAATTCTTCTGCTCACACGGCGATTCACCCCTAAGATGCGGGTCCTCTCTATCTTCGACGACTATTTCGTCTTAGGTATGCTGCTCGTGATTATCATGACCGGCTTGTCCATGCGCCTGTGGATGCCTATAAATGCCGCGGAGATCCAGCACTATTCAAGGGGAGTGCTCACCCTTCAGCCAGCCGTCGAGATCAACAATATACTTTTTGCCTGGCATTTCTTCCTTGCCCAGGTTCTGATTATGTATCTCCCGTTTAGCAAACTGGTACATCTGGTTTCAAAGCCAGTAGCCGAAAGTTGGACAATGAGGTAGATGAAATGACAAAAGCTGCACCAGCAATACGAGAAAGACATCTGGGAACAAGAGAGGAGCTATCAAATTTCCTGCTCAGCAAACTGAACAGAAATCTGGATGTATATTTTCAGACCTGCCAGCGCTGTGGCCTCTGCGCGGATAGCTGTCATTATTACAGAGCCACAGGCGACCCGAAGATGATACCGGCATATAAGATTGAGCAGGTCCGCAAGCTGTACCAGCGGCAAAGGAAGGACTGGCGCAGAGTAGTCTCGCCCTGGATACCACGCGGTGATGGCCTGGATGAAGAAGAGCTTCAAGAGTTGAAAGATGTGGTCTTTGGCAGGTGCACCATGTGCCGAAGATGCACGTTGAACTGTCCCATGGGTATCGACACCGGGATGATAATGAGGGCGGCGCGGGGAATGCTCACGCTGGCACATAAGGCTCCAAAGGGTCTCCAGGATACCGTAGATATCCATGTGAAGACGGGCAACAACATGGGCATGGACAGCGAGGAGTTTGTGGAAACAGTGAAATGGATGGAGGAAGAACTCCAGAAAGATACAGGTGATCCGAACGCAAAAATACCCATCGATAAGAAGGGCGCCAAGCACTTATGGGTTTTGAACCCCAGAGAAGTCAAGTTTTTCCCGCTCCTGCTTCAAGCCCAGGCCAAGATATTCCACGCTGCCGGTGAAAGCTACACCCTGAGCAGCAAGTACTGGGACGTCACCAACTATGCTCTGTTTAATGGGGATGATAAAGACGCTACTACCATCGCAGGGTACGTGCTGGGAGAAGCCGACCGTCTGGGATGCAATACCATCATCTGCACCGAATGCGGACATGGCATGCGGCAGTTGAAATACATGGCTCCGATCTGGCTGAAGAGAACAGACTTCAAAGTTCGAGCCTTCGTTGAGGTCGTGGCTAATTATATTCAATCCGGACGGATCAGGCTTAATCCTGCAGTCAACAAAGAACGTGTCACCTACCACGACCCCTGCAATCAGGCGAGGAGCGGCAATTATATCGAGGAGCCCAGGATCGTACTGAGAAACAGCGTAATGGACTTTGTCGACCTTACTCCTCATGGGAGGAACAACTTCTGCTGCGGTGGAGGCGGAGGCGCACTCACCATGAGCGAGTACCGTAAATGGAGGATCGAAGCAGCCAAAGTAAAGGCCGACCAGATAAAAGCCACAGGAGCTAAGATAGTAGCCACTTCGTGCCACAACTGCATAGACCAGTTGACTGAGATCAACCGCCAGTACAAGCTGAACGTTAAGGTAGTGAACACTTGCGAACTCACTGCTGACGCTATCGTACTCCCGCGGCGCATGTTCTTAAGCACAGGAGCGCCTGTGGACGTAGGTGAACGAGGTTACCTGAAGAATCCCGCGGTATGGAATCACGAGGTGGCACAGTTCCTGGCAAACAACGAACGGATAGGTGAGCTAAAGGAGCAGCACTGGAAAGTACTTGACTATGTGAGAGATTACAATAGCCGTCATGAGGCCTGGCCATTACCACAGCGAATAGACAAGGACCTGGGGGTTAACGTCAGGCGTCTGTTCCCCGGCAGTCCGGAGGTTGTTTTCAAGATAGCTGGGCTGGCAGAACCGGGAGACCAGATTAACTGGCACGCGGTCGGTGTGAAGGGCAACTAGAGACCTAACTAAAGGAAAACCTCGGCGCTTTGCAATCGTCTTAAAGAAATGAACGAGCAGACCACTATCACCGTTATCGCTAGGGCGAATCTCGATGAAGATGGATATCTGCTGCCATCGGAAAGGTGGGACGCGAATGTGGGGCGGCTCCTTGCCTATAATATCATGCACAGCGAACTGACCGACGACCACTGGAAGATAGTAGAATATTTGAGAGGCTATTACCTTGAATTCGACATTGTGCCGCCAATCAGAAAACTCTGTCGTGATACAGGTTTCAGCCTGTCTGGCTTGTACAAGCTATTCCCCATGGGGGTAGCCAGAGGAGCTGCTAGGATCGCCGGGATACCCGGCGCCGTGTTCAAGTTGCCTCAAACAGTCCTTTACCCGTGAGCACCGCTATTAGGCTTTCAGTCTACTCCTAACAAAAACCATTCTTTATTGGGTATGAGGAAGCCCTCCGGTCTGCGGATCGGAGGGCTTTATTAATCTTGTAGAAAAGACCCCGCGATACATCACAGCCACATCAAGATAGTTGGCCAAGTCTGCCAAATTGCTCTCAGGTCTTGACACTCAGGTCGGGAGAAGTTTATCATCCGCTAAGAGCCCGGTTATTACCATTATTCCAGGTACGAAAAATTCTGGATAAATTAATCAGCAGGAGGAAGTAGTTGCTAGAAGATATCACACTAAAAAGCTGCCTTGAATTCGCGGTAAAAACCGAGGAGGTCGGCTCCCAGTTCTACTCCCGATTAGCCAGTAAATTCTCCAAGAATGAAAAGGTATCGGAGATATTTGCCCAGCTCAGCAAGGACGAAGTGGTTCACAGAAATCAATTCGCCGAGCTTTTGAAAAAATTACCGGATACCGAAGGAATGACTGCATCTCCGGAGAAGAGAGAATATATTAAGGCTATGTCCATCTCCGAGTTCTTTTCGCCTAAACGCGGCCCTTTTGCTAATATTGACAAAATAAAAGATCGTGATGATGCACTGGAAAAAGCTTTCGGCCTGGAGAAAGCGACCCTTGGCTTCTATGACGCTGTGCAGAATGCGCTCGGGAAAAATGAGACACTGTCACAAGTGATAGAAGCAGAAAAGGGCCATGTTGTAACCTTAATGAAAGTGATGGTCACCGGGGCGAAATTTAGAAGCCTGCAGGATAGCTGGTGAAATGGGCCCCGGTATTTATGTACGAACTAGAATGACAGACCGAAAAGAGGCTGAATGGAGAAAATACTCATTATCGGTTGCAAAAGGACGATGGACGACATCTGTATCGGTTGTTCCAGATGTATCGTAGCCTTCAACAGGAGAGACGGTGAATTCAGTAGATACAAGAATGTAGATGCCCAGATTATCGGTCTGCTCAATTGCGGCGACTGCCCCGGTGCGGGTATTGTGCCCAGGATGGCTCTATTCAATCTCTGGAACAAGCCCCAGGGAGAAAAACCAACCAGGATTCATATAGGACCTTGCCTTGCCGACCACTGTCCGCATAAGGAAATAATCATTAACAAAATAAAGGCAAAGTCAGGCATCGAAGTAATCCTGGGAACACATCCATATTTGCCTGAAAATATCTTCGCCTGAGGCGTGACACCTCTGGAGCTACGACGTTGTGGAGGCTGCGGAGGTTACAGTCTTGGTTCTTCCCCGGTAAACAAGCTTAGCTAACCAGATGCTCATCTCATAGAGGGCGATCAGCGGGACAGCGACCAGGCTCTGATTGATGGGATCGACTGTAGGAGTAATGAAAGCCGCCAGAACGAAGGCCCCGATGATTGCCCACTTGCGCCGGCGAGAAAGCGTCTGTGGCGAAATAATTCCCAGTTTTGCCAGAAAAGTCGTGACTACGGGAAGTTCGAAGACAACTCCTATGGCGAGCATCAGCCTGGTGACCAACGAAATGTAATTGCCAATCTTTATCTGCGGGGTAGCAATGTCGCTGCCGAAGGTCACCAGGAATTTCATTGCAGGCGGCAGCAGCACGTAATAGCCGAAAGCGACTCCTCCGAGGAACATAATCGTTATCCACGGCAGTGCAATGTACACATACTTTTTTTCCTGGCGGGTAAGCGCCGGAGAGATGAACATTATAAACTGGTACACCAGGAATGGCATCGCAAGCACGATGCCGCCGACAAGGGCAACCTGCATATAGGTGCCGAGCATCTCGGTCATTTCAGTGAAGATTAGGTTTATGTGACCTGCCGGGGCAATTAAAAAGTGGAGAATTTGCTTGGTAAATACGAAGCTTAATATTGTGGTAATTACTAATACTATGGCCGACCAGAATAAGCGCCGTCGTAATTCGTCAAGATGCCCGATGACCGTATCTTTCTTATTTTTGCTCACCAACCGGGACGCCTCAGCCTTGCTCACACTAAATTGACCTCTTCTCTTGCCGACGTCGCTCTTCTATTGCGTTGTTAAGGACCTCTGTTTTCTGCGCTTCCTGTTTGGACTGGGCTTATTTTCAGGCGCTTCATTCTTCGGTTCGTTTTCTGCGCTTGTTGCTTGGATTTGCTCTTTTTCCGGGACGCCTCGCCCCCCAGCACGTTTTCTACGTTTCCTGTTCGGATTAGCCCTTATTTTCTTACTCTTCGCCTCCCAGTCCGTTTTCTGCGCTTCTTGCTTAGATTTGATCTCATTTTCTAGCTCTTTGCTCTCCAACTCCCTAGTCACTTCATTTGTAAGGTCAGAGGAAGCTTTCCGAAAGGCGCGAAGGGCTTTACCCAGGTCTCTGCCTATTTTGGGCAGCTTCTCCGGCCCAAAAATCAGCAGACCTATGATGAGGATAAGGAGTATCTCCATGGGGCCTAGGCCGAAAATATCCATCGTTGTCCAACCTTGCGGGGGTTTTCAGACAATGACATAGTGCTAAGTAGGCTCTGGGGCTCGGGAATCGCCGTTTGTTTACAGCCTTCTGAGCCTGATATTAGCTTTGCTTTGCCCGGGTCTTAGAGGTGGTCAATTTCTTGGCGGTCTTCTTGCGTACTGGTTTCTTCTTTTCCTCTTCCTCTTCATCTTCCTCATCAATTCCGTCTTTTGCTCTCCGGAATTCCCGAATGCTCTTGCCTATGGCTCCGCCAATTTGCGGAAGCTTCCCTGCACCAAAGACGATGAGGACTACCGCCAGGACTATCAGGGCCTCTGGCCATCCGAAGTCACGAAACACTGAAACCCTCCTCCTGCCATTTTTCGTTCATATATTCTTAAAAGACCTTGCCGGCTGCCGGCCTTCATATACTGTCGAAGGACATACCCTGACTAATCACTATACTTCACCTTAAACAATATTGCAACTTCCCTTGCCGGAGGGGGCTTGACACGCTGGTGCAGATGAAGCATAATCACTATGGGAAAACTCTGAAGGAAGGTTTTCCCGCCCACGGCTGAGATGAAAAGTTCCGGATTAAGTGACCTCGTATTCAGTGCCAGGCTACCTCAGACAGAGCAGATAACCTATTATTACAGCAGTCCATTTACATTTCCCAGGAATAACTATGATTATCTGCTCTTTACCGACCAATTTCTTACTCTGAAGTATGAATTTGGGCATTGTTCGAGGAGCCTGAAGGCTGAATAGACATAGCCGGAATTAAACTAAAGCCTAAAAAGTATAGAAATAAGTACCTAGGAGATGGTGGACTTAAGATTCCATTTTTTGAGTCAGATTGCTGTAGAGCATGTTACATAGATGAGTTTTATGTTATGTGCTCTACAGCTTAATTTGTCAGGCGGTCTGCTCAAAATCTTCTGTATAGTCTGATACTAGGCGGAGCGACATATGTTAGTAGTTACATGCGTCAAACAGGTGCCGGATACCACCCAGGTCAAAGTCGACCCGGTTACAGGGACTTTGATTCGAGAAGGCGTGCCCTTCATCATGAATCCGTTTGATGCACATGCATTGGAAGAAAGTCTTAGATTAAAGGACAAATACGGTTTCCGCGTGGCAGTTATCTCGATGGGGCCTCCTAATACAGAGGTTACACTGAGAAAAACTCTGGCTCTGGGAGCGGATGAGGCTATTCTTTTGAGTGACCGCGCCTTCGGCGGGGCGGATACCCTGGCTACCAGTGCGGTCCTGGCAGAGGCCGTTAAAAAGCTTGGACAGCAGGAAGAAATAGCCATCGTAATTTGTGGTAAGCAGACTATCGATGGAGACACTGCTCAGGTTGGACCGGGCATTGCCACCCGTCTGGGCTATCCACAATTGACCCTGATCGACCTCATCGTAAATGTAGACATCCAGGCCAAAAAAGTGAGGGTCAGACGCAGACTGGAAGGGCGATACGAGATAGTGGAGTCACCACTTCCAGCGCTGCTTTCGGTACTGCGACGGGCAAATCGCCCCCGCTATCCCGTTGTACCGAGTCGACTGATGTCACAGGATGCCCCGGTGGAGTTGTGGAATAATAAGGTAATGGGACTGAAAGAGGATACCATCGGTCTTAAGGGGTCTGCCACGCAAGTACGCAAAATCTTTTCGCCGGAGAGAGTTAAAGGCGAGATACTGGGCGATGGAGTCAACAAACCCGATGAAACCGCCAAGTTACTTTTAGATAAGCTGACCGAAAAAGGCATAATCTGTCTATGATGAATTTTAACTGATCAATTAAATCTAGAGGCACACATTTATGGAAGAAGAGAAAAAGATTAAAAGACCCCGAGGTGTAGCTCGACTCATCGTAGGTAAATGTATCGCCTGCGGAGCCCGCTGTGAGGCCTCCTGCAACAAAGACGCAATAGAGATGAATGAGAAGGGCGAGCCGGTCATCAATACGGCGAAATGCATCGGCTGTCGCAAATGCGTTAAGGTCTGCCCCGCTGAAGCTATAGAGATGTACTTCACTCCGGAGGAGCAGAAAATTCTGGCTGAAATAGCAGAAAGAGAGAAAAAAGCAGGGGTCAAAGAAGTAAGTGCCGAGGAAGCTGCTACTTTAGCCCAGATAAAGGAGTACAAAGGCGTCTGGGTCTTCGTGGAGCATACCGAAGGCGAGCCCGCTGTGGTTTCCTGGGAGCTGCTGGGAGCAGGAGCCGAGTTGGTCAAGAAATTGGGAGTCGAACTGTGCTCGGTGGTCATCGGCGATAAAGTCGAGAAACTTTGCGAGGAATCCATTGCTTATGGAGCCTCCAAGGTCTATGTGGTAGACAGCCCCGTATTTCATTACTATCGCACCGAGGCCTATTATAAAGCCATTTGCTATCTGGTGGACAAGTATAAGCCAGAGATTATACTCATAGGCGCCACGGGTTTGGGAAGGGATCTGGCAGGAGCCGTGGCCACGAAGCTAAGTACGGGCTTGACAGCTGATTGCACTGGACTGGCAATAGACGACAGGGGTTTCCTGCTGCAGACACGTCCAGCTTTCGGCGGCAACATCATGGCTACGATTTTGACTGAGCAAACGAGGCCGCAAATGTCGACAGTGCGTCCTCATGTTATGACAATGCCAAGCTATGACAAATCACGCAAAGGCGAGATTGTCCGCGAAGCAGTGCCCCTTAAGGAAGAGGAAATTGCCGTAAAGGTGTTGGAGGTGGTTGAGGACGCTAAAGGAGCAGAGTGCGTAGATTTGGAAGGAGCTGAGGTAATTGTCTCCGGCGGGCGTGGCATGAAAGCCAAAGAAAATTTCGCTTTGCTGCAGCAACTGGCAGACGAACTAGGCGGCGTCGTAGGTTGTTCAAGAGCTGTGGTGGAAGCTAAATGGATGCCTGTGGAACGCCAGGTTGGCCAGACAGGCAAGACTGTCAGACCCAAAATTTATATCGCCTGCGGCATCAGCGGCGCGATTCAACACCTGGTTGGCATGCAAACTTCAGACGTAATCATAGCTATCAATCAAGATAAGCAGGCGCCTATCTTCGAGGTTGCCACCTATGGGATCGTAGGTGATGTCTTCCAGGTAGTCCCGGCTCTTATCAAACGTATCAGGGAATCACGCAGCAAAGCGTAATTTAAATATGTCGAGATGTCTAGAATTATACAAGGAGTGGTAAGCCGTGTCGGTTAATGTAGCCGTATTTATACCCGTTCTGGTCATTTTTGCAGCGCTTTTTGTCTGGAGCTGTTTCAGGCGTTTTCGGCTGGTATTGCTGGGCAAACCCGCAAACCGCTTCAGGAATATAGGGAAGCGCATCAAAAGCATGATATATTTCGCCTTCGGGCAGCGATGTACTGTCAATCATGGATACCGATTCGGTTTGAACCATCTTGTCCTATTCTGGTGTTTCATGATTTTATTGATTGCTAATACTGAATTCCTGCTGCACGGCTTGTCCCCTAATGTAATCAGTTTCTCGAGACTAACCCACGGAGTATACTACCCTCTGGCCTATATCTTCGATATCGTATCAATCCTTGCCCTGGCGGCAGTTATCATTGCGATTATCCGCCGCCTGGTCTTCCCACCGTACTATATTCAGGCACACAGCCGGGATGCCTTCACTATTCTGGGACTGATCGCTGTGCTGATGCTGGCCTTTTTCAGCCTGCACGGCACCGAGATAGCCCAGGGTAAAGAAATTGCTTCCAAATACATGCCAATATCTAATGCGTTTTCTCATATTTTCTCGGGCGCTTCGGCAGGAACCCTGGGAGCTTATGCCAATGCTTTCTGGTGGCTTCACGCTGTAGTGCTGTTGAGCTTCCTGAACTATCTTCCTTACAGCAAACACATGCACATCCTTACGGGCATACCCAATGTCTTTTTCAGAAGCACGACTAAGATCAACACCCAGCTCCCTGAGGAATTTAAGAAAGGCAATACCTTCGGTGTAGGACAGGTAAACCAGTTTTCCTGGAAAGACTTGTTTGACTCTTACTCCTGCACAGAGTGCGGCCGATGTTCAAACATGTGCCCCGCCACCTTCACCGGCAAGCTGTTGAATCCGAGACTGGTCATCCATGATATCAAGGTTAATCTGCTGAGAAATGGCCCCCTGATTGCGCAAAGCAAGGCGACGAATATGCCCTTAATCGGCGGTGGCCAAGAGGGCAGTATAGCCGACGAGGTTCTCTGGGCGTGTACTACCTGCGGTGCCTGTATGGAAGTATGCCCCGTGTTCATTGAGCACGTACCCAAAATTGTGGATATGCGCCGGAACCTGGTGGAGATGAAGGCTAAGTTCCCTACTGAATTACTGCCCTTTTTTGAGAACATCGAGCAGCGCAGTAATCCGTGGGGCATAGTGCCCTCCGATAGGACAAAGTGGGCAGCAGATATGGATGTCAAGCCTTTTGAGGCGGGCAAGACCGAATACCTGTTTTATGTGGGCTGCTTCGGCGCTTTCGATGCCCGCAGCCGAAAAGTAACGCTGTCCATCGCCCAAATACTGAATGCTGCCGGCATTTCCTGGGGTATCCTGGGGAAGGATGAACTGTGCTGCGGCGATAGCTTGCGCCGTCTGGGCAATGAATTCGTCTTCGACCGCATGGCCAGAGATTTAACCAAAATTTTCAAAGACAAGGGCGTCAAGAAGGTCATCACCGAATGCCCGCACTGCTACAATACTTTGAAAAACGATTACCGCCAGTATGGGATAGAGCTTGAAGTTATCCATCACACCGAGCTGCTCAACGACCTGATTAAGTCGGGCAAGCTGAGCCTGAATGGAAGCAAAGACCTGGGCAATGTAGTGTTCCACGATTCCTGCTATCTGGGACGCTATAATGAGATTTACGAAGCTCCGCGTCAGGTTGTTACATCGGTAACCCACCGTGTACCAACCGAGATGGACCGTAACCTGGAAAAATCTTTTTGCTGCGGTGCCGGAGGAGGGCGAATGTGGATGGAGGAAAGCACCGGCAAACGTATCAATGTAGAGCGTGTTGAACAGGCCCTGGCAAAAGACCCGGGCACGGTCTGTGTATGCTGCCCTTACTGCCTGACTATGTTTGAGGACGGGCTGAAAGACAAAAAAGCTGATGAGAAAGTGCAGGTGCTGGATTTAGCCGAGATTGTGGCCAGGGCATTGAAAAAGTAGAATGCTCCGCCGCTATCCAACTCGCCGAAGCTGAAATCAAATCCTTTCTATAACTGCACAGATTCCCTGTCCGCCGCCGCCACAAATAGTGACTAAGCCAAATTTGCTGTTGCGTCTCACCATCTCATGAACCAGCGTCACCAATCTCATCACACCTGTCGCACCAATCGGATGCCCCAGAGAAATGCCGGAACCATTTACATTTACCTTCCGATCAACATCCCTTTCGTTTATTCCCATTAACTTTATATCCGCCAGTGTCTGGGCAGCGAATGCCTCCTGAATTTCAATCAGGTCCATTTCATCTATATGAAGGCCAGCCTTACTGAGGGCTTTGTTTACCGACACCGGAACAGAGGGATAAGTTAAAGTGGGGTCTGCACCTGCAACAGCAAATGACCTCAGATATGCCATAGGCTCAATACTATGTTCCTTCGCCTTTTCCGGCGTCATTAAGACGACTGCGGCAGCCCCATCATTCTCGCTGGAGGAGTTACCAGCGGTGCAGATTCCACCTCCATAGATGGGCTTGAGGTTGGCAAGCTGCTCTAACGAGGTGTCTCGCCTCGGCGTCTCATCCGCCTCCACGCTCAATTTGCTTCCCTTACGTTGCGGCACTTCAACAGGAACTATTTCCTCTTTAAATTTGCCCGAATCCGCTGCTGCGATCGCCCTTTGATGAGAGCGTAACGCCCATCTGTCAGCCTCTTCACGACTGATGCCCTCTCGCTTGGCTGCTGTTTCCGCCCATGTCATCATAGAATTGAGCTCTCCGAATCTGTCAATAGGCTGGTGCATGGGTCTTCCGCGGAGAAGCCTATCGTAGAGAGGGATTCCCCATAGCTCGATACTGCCGTGCCCCCGCGGAGAAAACCCCCATTTTCGATCAATCTTGCCACCCAATCCCCATTTGATATATTCACCAGGAATATAAAATTCGGCGCGGCTCATACTATCGGCGCCGGCAGCAACGACAATCTCAGCTTCCCCGGTCTGAATCATCATTGAAGCAGACCAAACCGATTGAATGCCGGAGCAGCAACGGCGGTCCAGCGTAAATCCCGGAATTTCGACTGGCCATCCTGCCTCAAGCAAAGCCATACGGGCTAGATTGGCAGCTTCACCGTTGGCATAGGACTGGCCTAAAATAACCTCTTCAACTTCACCCTCCTTAACTCTGCAACGTTTGATAGATTCATTCAGGACCGCTGCAGCAAGTTTTTCCACAGGCACATCACGCAAAGCACCGCAGTATGCCCCGATAGGCGTCCTCACAGCACTGGCAATAACAACTTGCTTCATGATGAACCTAGGCCCCTTTGTCCCCTGTCTTGGTTGATTTTGGGCTTCCGAATGCAGAAATTCCGGTAATGTCACGCCCCAGGATCAGCGTGTGCATCTCATCAGTCCCTTCATAAGTATATACCGCCTCGAGATTTGCCATGTGCCTTATCGGGGAATAATCCAGAGATATGCCATTGGCCCCCAGCAGCTCACGAGCAGTCATGGCACATATCCGCGCCATAGCTACATTATTTTTCTTGGCCATTGAAATCTGAGGCGGCTTTGCCTTTCCTTCATCCATTAGTCTTCCCAGCCTGTAAGACAACAATTGACCTTTGGTGATCTCTATTAACATTTTCACAAGCTTTTCCTGCACCAACTGGAATGAAGCGATAGGTGCCTTGAACTGTATCCTTTTTTTTGTGTAGTTCAAAGCTGTCTCATAGCAGTCCATGGCGGCGCCGACCACACCCCACGATATCCCGTAGCGCGCTATATTCAGGCATGAGAAGGCAGACCCGATTCCAGCCGATTTCGATAAGATATTGTCGGCCGGTATCCGGCAGTCAGAAAAAGCCAGCTCACCAACGTCCCCAGCCCGCATAGAACCTTTTCGACTCTGGGAACTCTGGCTAAAACCTTCTGTGCCACGCTCCACTAGGAAACCTCTAATCCCTTCATCGGTACGAGCCCAAATAACCGCTATATCGGCAACCGATGCCTCGCTTATCCACTGCTTCGTTCCGTTGATAACCCACCCTTTGCTATCCTTCCGGGCAGTTGTCTCCATGGAGGCTATGTCGGAGCCGTGGTTCGGCTCAGTCAACCCGAAGCACCCGATGGCTTCGCCCTTGGCTATTAAGGGCAGCCATTTGCGTTTTTGCTGCTCAGAACCAAACTGAAATATCGGATACATTACCAGCCCTGATTCAACTACAATTAGACTTCTGAGTGCACTATCCACCCTCTCTGCTTCCTGGCATATAAGTCCATAGGTTACGTAGTTCGTGCCGGCGGCCCCATACTCACGCGGAATAAATGCACCGATAATCCCCAGCCTCCCCATCTTGAGAGTCAATTCCCTGACGTCCAAAGGCTTCTCATGATGAAAAGCGTCTACAATATGCGGCTTAATTTCCTGCTCCATGAATTCCCTTACTTCGTTCCTGGTCATCTTCTCTTCTTCAGAGAACAAGTCGTCTAAATCATAATAGTCCAACCATTTGAAACCCATAGACGATCATCCTCCTCACTAAACTTTCGATGTGTGGTGGAGGTATAACTTCCCCGTTCTCCGGGATTTTAGAAATTGTGTGTTGGTTTATTGTTGCGTCCAGCTTACTTTACAGCGATATTATTGTCAATTCTTCGACGAATAAATGATATTGACACTTCTCCGAACGAGTGGCATAATCATCGTAATAGTCGATCTCCCAGGCAACGCTCTTTGCACTGTATTTCCGCTGATAATCAGGCCACGCTATCAGAAATTATATCGTAATAGAGACAAGAGGTTCCTTATCGATAGCTAATAGCCCGCAAGATATGCAGCAATTTATCTTCATTGTAATGATACCTTCAGCGTACTGCCCCGTTGGAGGACGCGGCCATGACAGAATCGGGAGAAACTAAGGTAATCCGGACCGCATGCGGCATCGTGGACGGGGTCCGGTGCGGCATCCTCGCCCATGTAAAGAACGGAGTGCTGGTCAAAGTTGAACCTGCTGAGTTCCCCGACCCCAGATTTCGCCACATATGTGGCCGGGCTCTGTGCAGCACCCAGCTTGTCTATCACACCGACAGGCTGAAGTATCCGCTTAAGAGAGCAGGAAAGCGTGGTGAAGGCAAGTGGCAGCGCATATCCTGGGACGAGGCGCTGGACACCATAGCGAGCAGGCTGACTGAAATCCGCCAGAAGAACGGGACGGAATCGCTGGCCTGGGCCATAGAGGTAATGGCCTATATCAGACTTGCCAGCGCCCTCGAGGCCACTATGATCAACCCCATAGGCTTCGGCGATGCAGCGGGGCCTTGCGCCGACGAAGTCACCTTCGGCACTCAGTATGGCCACCTTTACACCATGGATATTAAGAATCCCGGCATGTGCGTCCTGTGGGGCGCCAACCAGGCCGAAACTCGCCCTTACTACTGGCGAAGGATCAGAGATGCCAGGGAAAATGGAGCCAGGTTGGTCGCCATAGACCCGCGATTTACCAGCTCTGCGTCCAAAGCCGACGAGTACATTTCAATAAGGCCGGGCACTGATGCGGCACTGGCACTGGGAATGATGAACGTGATTTTCGAGAAGGGACTTCAGGATAAGGATTTCATCGTCAAGTATACTGTGGGGCCGTTCTTAGTGCGTGGCGACAACGGTATGTTTCTCAGGGAGCGAGATATTTCATCGCTCGATTCCGATAATTATGTAATCTGGGACACACGAACAAAAAGGCCTGTGGCTCATGTTGAGGAAGGAGCCTTGCCAGCATTGGAGGGTACTTACCAGGCCGGAGGTATCGAGTGCAAGCCAGCCTTACAACTGCTGGCCGACCTAGCGAAACAATATCATCTTGAGACTGCCTCCGAAATAACCGAGGTGCCAGCCAGTACAATTGAGAACCTTGCCATCGACTACATCAACCGAAAACCGGTGGCTTCCTACCGCTCGATGGGCTTACAGAGGACATTTCACGGCGATTTGTCCTGGCGGGCTGTCGCCACTCTGGCCGCTGTTACGGGAAACATAAATCTCGACGGCTACAATGAGGGGTACCGGCGCTTTTTGTTCGATGCGAACACTATGCTGTATGGAGATAAGTTCCCCAGGCCCATGCCGTTGTTAAAAGCGTATGAGGCAATCACAACGGGCCAGCCCTATCCCATCAAGGCGCTGTGGCTTGCCGGGCACAATTTCATGAATCAAGACCCGGATAACAACAAGGTCTTGAAGGAGCTTGTGCCAAATCTGGAATTCATAGTAGTTGCAGATATGTTCATGACCGACAGCGCCCGCTACGCGGACATTGTTCTGCCAACCTGCAGCTTCTTCGAGTACCTCGATATGCTTCCCCCTCTCGATATCTTGAGCCCTTACGTGCAGCTTCAGCCGAAAATAATCGAGCCATTATACGAGTCCAGGCCCGACCGGGATATAGTGAATGAAATAGGGTTGAGGATGGGGCTAGGCGATGACTTCCCCGTCAGCGCCGAGCAATACGTGGAGCGGTTACTCTCCTCCGGGCACCCCTCCATGGAAGGGATAACTTTGGAAAAGCTGAAAAAAGGTCCGGTAGAGGCAGCACCCTACAATTTCACCGGATTTGGCACTGCATCAGGTAAGCTGGAGTTCTATTCCGAACGCATGAAGGAGTACGGGCAGGAACTGCCTGTATATATAGAACCCATCGAGAGCGCACGACTACCCAAGGCAAAGAAGTACCCTCTAAGCTATCTTTCCACTCATACTAAATATGGCAATCATTCCCTGCTTGCTAATATCGCCTGGCTGAGGGAGCTAAACGCTGAGCCTCTTCTCGAGATGAACCCCCTGGATGCAGCAGAGCGGGGCATTGCAGACGGCAATATGGTGGTAGCTTTTAATGACCGCGGCAGTGTCAAGCTCAGGGTGAAGGTCCACCAGGGAATCAGGCCGGGGGCAGTTAATATAAATGAGGGATGGTGGCGCCAGCACTTCGCTGAGGGCAGCTATCAGGAGCTGACCCACGCCACTATCAACCCGGCGCAGCTTGCAGTTTTCGATCCTAATTCAGCGATGTACGATAACCTGGTAGAAGTGCGGAAGGCAGACTAGAGGTGCAAGATGGCCAAGCACTACGGACTGGTTATTGACCTCGAAAGATGCATCGGGTGCAACACCTGTATTATGGCATGTAAACTGGAAAACAGCCTGGAGAAAGGCTCATGGATAAGGGTTGAGACAATAGGCGGTTCCCATCGGGACAGCCCCGGAGGACAACACCCCCAGCTCAGCATGCATTTCTTACCAGTACTGTGCATGCACTGTGATGAGCCGCCGTGTCTCGATGCCTGTCCTCTGGAAGCAATATTCAAGCGCAGTGACGGGATTGTGCTGGTCGACGAGAAGAAATGCGATGGGTGCCAGGCCTGTCTGCAAGCCTGCCCGTACAGCGCGCTGGTCTACGATGTGAAGAGGAACATAGTTCAAAAATGTATGCTTTGTGCTCATCGGATTGAGAAGGGACTGGAACCGTTCTGTAAGATATGCTGCGAAACCGAGGCAATCTACTTCGGGGATCTCGACGACCCTGACAGCAGTATTTCAAAATTGATAGCCGCGCGACGTGCCGCCACTCTGAAACCGCAGAGTGGAACGAGACCGGCAGTGCACTATTGCGCCACGAGGCAAGGCCGAATCGAATAAGCCTGAAAATGCAGGAATAGGAGGTACAAAATGGCAGAGCTTAACGATTATAGCGGGCCCTACAGACATGATTTGAAATTTCAGGATTTCTCCAAGGACTTCCTGATAAATATGATGACCATGTGGCAGCGGGCCTATCTCCGCTTGTCCTCAATCTGGTATGAGAAAGTAATGGAGAAATTCGGCATGGAAGCCGCTGACGCTTGCAATCTGGAAGTCTGGCTGACGGTAGGCCAGAAAGTGGTCCCCAAGTTTGCCAAGATGGGAAATGTCCAGCCAAAGACCGTTCTGGATGCTCTAAAGATCGTGCAGTTGGCTCCGGACAGCCATGTCGGGTCACAGCTTTTTGCAGGTAATCTCGACGTCAGAAGCGAAAACCACGTCATAACCACTACTACCAGATGCGCGGTACTGGAGTTCTTCGAGAAGGCGGCGCCTGAGAGGATAGAATACTTCTGTCATACACTGGAGCCGCAGGTTATGGAAGCATATTTCAATAATCCCAAGATCAAAGTGAAGCCTCTTAAGCTCCCTCCCAGAGCCAGCCCGGACGAACCTTGCTGCCAGTTCGAGATTAAGCTTGAAGAATAAACGCGTAACCTGAGTCATTGAATCCGCATTGAGACGGATAAGGCTAATGCTAAAAAAATGAGCGCCAAGGCAAAAATTAAGCTGAGCGTTTACAGGAGGACATATTGAGCAACGCTAAGGTGAAAGCAGGCGATATAGCCCCGGGGTTTACCTTGTCGTCAGTGAACGGTGAGACAGTATCTCTGGCAGACGCGCTGCGTGCGCAGCATAATATACTACTGGTATTCGGGCGCCATCTGGGCTGACCGGCCTCGCGAGAGCATGTGGCGCAGTTGTGCGACCACAGGGATGAACTGGAGCGGCTGAATACTGAAGTGCTTGTCGTTTCTTTCAGTACACCCGGGCCCGCTCGTGCTTGGCTTCAAGAGATCTGCCCCTCGTTCACTATGCTGCTGGATCCGGAGCGGAAAGTTTACCGGGACTACGGATTGAAGACGTCATGGCTGCGCACATGGAACCCCGTTGCTGCATGGGACTACATCAGACTGTTGCTTGCGGGGCAGCGTGTCCGAGGCATAGAGGCTGACCCTCATCAACTGGGAGGGGACTTCATCTTGGACTCCAAAGGTGTCGTCCGTTTGGCCCACCCCAGCCGGGTTGCTACTGACTATCCACGTGTATCTGACCTGTTGGCATTTTTGAACAATCTGCACTGAAATTACGAGCGGAAGCTGACAGTACACCAAAGCCGATTACTTCTAATATTGCAGGCAAAAGATTAAGAAATCGTTATACCTGCGGATTTAGAGTCGATTCCCTCAGATAGTTTCCTATAATGCTCGGACTATGAGCCTGCCGAAGGCCGGGCCGATAAAGTGCCGCATGAGGACTATGAGTGGTGCGGGAAACTTTCCGGCTAAGTCCTGGCAGTAGTCATTCAGGGTCTTGTGCTGAAACTTGAGCAGTTCCTGCGACCTGGTTGTATCGTACCAGTCTAAGGGGAATGGTACCACGGAGAACTTATGGCGCGGAGGCAAGGGCAGTCCAAAGGTGCTCAGAATAGTACGCAGCATGTCTTCGAACAGCATCTGCTGGCTGGGGCCGCCGCCAATCATCAGGGTGCTGCCTTTGACCGTATCGAAATTCTTCACAGCGTTTACGATGCCGAGAGCCAGGTCATCCACATGGCAGAACTCTATGCGGTTCTTCAGCGGTATGGTAAACATCTGGGTCTTAAACTCACTGATTCTCAGTCTCTGGTGCGGTACCGAGGTCAAACGCAAGATCACATATCCAATCCCCGAATTTTTAATCAAGTTTTCTGCCCTGAACTTCGTCTCCGCATAGACAGTCGTCGGGTTACTGGGGTTGCGATCAGGGCTAAGTGGTTCAGTTGCATTCGGACAGGGACCGAAAACAGCTGCCGATGATGTGAAGACGAAGGGAATGTTATCCCCACGATTTTTAATCGAGCGTACCAGCGTCTCAGTGCCTCCGACATTAACCTTGGCGGCCAGTTCTGGCTTTGTCTCGGTCAATGGTTGGATGATTCCTGCCATATGGACTACGGCATCGACTCCATCAACTGCTTTCCTGACCGAATCCAGCTCGGTTATGTCGCCCCATACGACCTCTAAATTGGAATCTAGACTTTTGCCCTTCTTTCGGTGACACAGCAGGCGTACAGTGAATCCCTCATTCACGAAGGCTCTGCAAACACTAACCCCCAAATTCCCTGTGCCACCAGTAATTAGTACACGCATTTTTTACCATTCGCGCTTTAATTTAGGTAGGTCGGAGCAGGTGCTCCAGGCTACCCTCTGGTTGAAAGGTCATTCTGAGCTTTAGCGAAGAATCTCGGCCTTAGCCTTGCGTTACTATCACAGATTCTTCCCGACAAGTCGGAATGAATCGGGACTCCTCAGAATGGCACATTACTTGTTCTCGCTTTTCTTATGTACCTTAACCGGCATGGTGACTGCTTCAGGGGTTCCCGGTGACTTTTTCAGCTTCATATTAAGCATCTCGAGCGCCTTCAGTTGCAGCGGCCTCGTCACTTTCCCAAGCTGTTCGAGCTCTTCCTCCGACATAACTGACATAGTCTCGGCAATCACATCCTTCAGGATCTCTATCGCAGGTGCGCAGGCCTTTTCGCCCTTGGGAGTTAGCTTCACTTCTGTGTACGGGTGCCCTGGCTTCTTGGGTATCCTTACTACAAGCCCCTCCCTTTCCATCCTCTTGAGCAGCCCCGCAACAGTATGCGGGGCTCGAAATACCAGCCGCGCTATCTCAGCAGGCCGTAAAGGGCCGGGAAAGTCTCGGCAAGCCCACAACACCGCGATGCTTTCCGGCGTCGCACCTATCTCGCCGAGCCTGATCTCAGCTACCTTGTTCACCGCAATCCAGGTATGACGAAGTTGTGCCCATGCGGTCAGAGATGCACCAGCAAACTTGTAATCATACATGGTCATATTTCAATAATGCCTCTGATGGTTACCCTATCGAGATTTACCAGGATTAGATAAGATAGTATCATAGATACATGATATCAAGCAATTCTCAGATTGTAGTTGCCCAATTCATTGGGCATTCCGGCCTGATAAATCAGGCAACTGCAAAATCCCCGGCGCGCCTCGTGATAGCATGAAGTTAAGGCAGAGCTTGACAACGATGATATAATTTTTCATAATAGTCGAGACCGACTATTGTCTTTAATGAGGACGGGCTGGCTCGGTTTTTACTGCCGGGGTAGCAGGATAGTTTACTTATTTCTCAAATTCTGTTATAGACAGTCTTGTCATTGCCGCGGGTTGAACCTGACCCAGGTGCATCCTGTAACCAATGACCTATTTATCTGCCTGCAGTGAAGCCTGCGATATCGGCTGCCATCCGATAATCGGGAAATGAACTCGGAGGAGAGATGACAGAGCAAAAGAGCACGAACATAACTTGGCACAAACCCCTGGTGTCGCAGGCGGATAGAGAAAGAAAAAACCGACACAAAGGGATCGTTATATGGCTGACAGGACTGCCCAGTTCCGGCAAGTCTACGTTGGCCCACGAGGTGGAACGCCGCCTGTTTGAAAAGGGCTGCAATTCCTACGTGTTGGACGGCGACAACATTCGGCACGGGCTTAACAAAAACCTCGGATTCTCGCCGGAGGACCGCAATGAAAATATCCGCCGGATTGGCGAGGTTGCCAGGCTGTTTGCCGATGCAGGAGTGATTGCTATTACAGCTTTTATCTCCCCATACCGGGAGGACAGGGCACAGGCAAGAGCCTTGAACCCTCAAGGTAGGTTCATCGAGGTCTACTGCAAATGTTCGGTTAAAGAGTGTGAAAAGCGCGACGCCAAAGGGCTCTGGCAGAAAGCAAGAAGAGGCGAAGTCAAGGAATTTACCGGTGTGAGCGCCCCCTATGAAGAGCCCGAAGGCCCGGAGATAGTCATAGAGACCGATAAATGCGGTCTGGAACAGTGCGCTCAGCATATCATTAGCTACCTCGAAGAGAAAAATATCATCCCTTCCGTCCCAAATGCCCGGAAATGTTAGTGACCTAATGGCTGGCTCGAGGAGGTGTCATGGCTCAACAGAGGCGCGCTCGCCTCTTCGAACATCCGTTTATATTCGGCTCATCGCGCAGTTGGCTGAAGCTGCTATGGAATAACAGAGACATAGATAGAAAATTCATTCCTCGTGCGTTGTTTGTCACGCTGGTCACGCTGCTCACAAGCCCTCTCAGGCTCTACGAATCGCTCCGATATGGAAGAACCGTTAGAAAAGCAGTTGTCCATCCCTCACCGATATTTATAATCGGCCACTGGCGGAGTGGAACGACCCATCTGCACAATCTATTGATCCACGACAAGAATCTGGGCTGTGTCTCCATGTGGCAGGCATTTGCCCCGGGTCTATCTATGATCGATGAAAGAATATTTAAAAAGCCGTTCAACCAAATAGCTAAGAAATTGCATCCCACCAGAGAAATTGACAATATCCCGCTATCGATGGATAGCCCGGAAGAGGAAGACCTTGCCATTGCTAACTTGTCGCCATACTCTTACCTGCATATGTATTCTTTCCCCCGGCGGGCCAATTACTTCTTCGAAAGGTATATCACCAATTTTTATAACCTCCCCGAATCAATCATCTCCAAATGGAAAGAGATTTACCTTGTAATCCTGCGCAAGGCCACACTGAAAGCCAGAGGAAAGCGACTGATTATTAAGAACTGCGCCGACAGCGCACGCATCAAAACGTTGCTCGAACTATTTCCCGATGCAAAATTCATCCACATCTACCGCAATCCTTACAGTATATTTCGCTCCACCCAGCATTTATACGGGATCGTAATGGCAAGGGCGCAACTGCAGGAAATCGCACCAGGCGAACACGAAAACTGGGTCTTTCAGTTCTACAGCCAGCTAATGCAGAGACTGCTGGCCGATAGAGCGCTCATCCCGGCGGGCAATCTGGTGGAGGTGAGATATGAGGACCTGGATAAGGAGCCCTTAGGTCAATTGCGTAAAATTTACCAGACTCTGAGCCTGCCAGGATTCGTTGAAGCGGAGCCAGCCTTCCGCGCTTATCTTGACTCTATAGCGGGCTACCATAAGCTGGCACATAAGAACTTAGATAATACTATCATAACGAAAATAAACCGAGACTGGCACTTCGCATTTGAAGCACTGGGCTACGAACGCCTTGAGCCAGCGAGCCAGATGGAAAGCTCGGCGGGAGAACAAACACTGAGAGCGAAGGGATAAAACGACAAAGGAGAGACAAAAATGAAAAAGAGAGTCCTGTCATACATAGCACTCACTTCGCTGGTAATCAGCGCTGCTTGTATTTTCTTAATAACGAAGCTGCGCCCGGGCAAGATAAAACCGATCCCCAATTGTCCGCTTCGCTTTCTCGTGTCAGAGCGCGAGAAGCTAATCCGTTTCCATCCCAAAGAATTCTCCAACCCGGTACCTCATGTGAAAGTTCCTCAGCACGCATATATGGCACCCAATCCCGGCAGCAATATGCACTGCGATGCCTATATCAGCGACACATACGAGGCAAGCGGACCACTAGGGATAGATTCAGAAATCATCTCGAGGACAGAGGGCTTTGGGGGATACGGCACGATTACCTTTGACAGCAAGAGACGTCTTGTCGGGGTCTACGGCAACGGCATGAAACTGAGACTGGAGCTAATGAACCCCGATACTCTGGAGATACTGGCAATCTATAACCTGCCTCCACGGAGTTGGACTTTTTTCTTCAAAGGCATAAGGCCCTGGGAGTATCTGGGTGCAGGGATGTATTTTTACCTTGACCACCAGGACCGCGCTGTGGTGCCTACGACTAAAAATACCCTCCAGGTCGTCCAGGCTCCTGATATGGTTGAACGCAAAAAGTTCGAACTGGTGCGCGAATATGACCTCTCGTCTTACATGGTGCCAGGTACGGACGACAGCCCTGCTTTTGTGCTACCGGACTGGGACGGTAAATACTACTGGTTCGCAAGTGTACAGGGAGTAGTAGGCACGATAGATGTGGATACAGGTGCAGTCCGCCAGATGCGAATACAGGGTGAGCTGGTCGAGAACTCCTTCGCTGTCGGCGAGGATGGGGTCTTTATTATCTCCGATCAGGCTATGTACCGCTT
>DAOUMT010000168.1:0-10530 GCA_034409195.1 Dehalococcoidia bacterium | reverse complement strand
AAAAGGTCTATTTTGGAACCGCCGGCTAAGTTTGTCTCCGAGAAAGTAATAACCCTTGAGGTAAAAGCAGTTGAGAAATATGTGCCGGATAAGCTGCTTCTTCTTTTCATAAATGCACTGGATAAACGGGCTTCGCCTAAAAGAATCAATGCCATTATCGATAAGATAGAAAAATATATATCTGAGAACGTGCGTGCTTCTCTTCTTGCCGTAGCGGATGAATACGTGCCGGACGCCGTAGCTAATTCGAGGAAGGTTTCTTCAGTCATTGCCGGAGTGGGGAAATATATTCCGGATAGATTAATACCTGCTGAGTCCGCTGGTAAGTGGTCTAATCTCAAAATTAAGTTCAGTATTCCAACGTTACTAATAAAAGAGGGCAAGGATACTCCCCCAGGGGGTTGATACGATTGTGCCTATGCAGCTTATTTGAGCGTTATGTGCCAGTCATCTTGAGATAGGCTGCGATCGAATAGAAAGCTCCACGCTTTCTACCAGAGATTCCGGTAATTATTTTATAGTCTGGCAGAGCTTTCGTTAGGTGGGGTGAGATGTTGTATAAAAAAGTCTGTATAGAGGCATTCGGATACGAACTGCCGGAAACCATTATCACCTCTCTTAGCTTGGAAGAGAGGCTGGCCTCAGTTTACGAGAAAGTAAACCGCAATTACGGGCGGCTCGAAATGATGACCGGGATCAGGGAACGGCGCTTTTGGGATGAGAATACACCGCCGAGTAAGTTCAGTGTGAAAGCGGCTGAAAAGGCTATTGCTAAGTCGGGAATCGATAAAAATCAGATTGAATGTCTCCTTCATACCTCTGTAAGCCGTGATTTTCTAGAGCCGGCGACGGCTTTTGTAGTCCATGATTCTTTGGGCCTTCCTTCTACGTCTGTAGTTTTCGATATCTCAAACGCCTGTTTGGGTTTCATCAACGGCATGGTAACTCTGGCCAATATGATCGAATTGGGTCAGGTAAAGGCCGGGATTGTAGTTGGCAGCGAGAGCAGCAAGCGTCTTACTGAGGCAACAATCGACTCGCTGTTGAGGGACCCGGATGTTAACCGGGCTAAGCTGAAACAGGGTTTTGCCTCTCTTACCATGGGCTCCGGAGCAGTAGCAGCGATATTGACGCATTCGTCGCTGTCTAAATCCGGTCATAAGCTTTTAGGTGGCGTGGTGAGGGCAGCTTCACAGCATAATGGCCTCTGCCGTGTGGACAATGACACTTGTTTCTTCGACGATTCCAGTTACCCCAGTATGCATGCTAACTTTGAGGGAATTTTAAGAAATGGCCTGGGTCTGGCGGCAGATACATGGAAAGCCTTCCAGCGAGAAATGGAATGGTATAACGGAACAGTGGACAAGATTTTCAACCATCAGGTTAGCGCTACACATCAAGAGATGTTGTTTCGCACTTTGGGGCTAGACGAGTCAAGGGGCTTTTCCACAGTGGAATACCTGGGGAACGTCGGATCGTGTTCTCTGCCTATTTCGTTTGCTATAGGGGTTGAGCAGGGCCATGTTAAGGCTGGAGATAAGATTGTGATGATGGCTGCAGGCAGCGGGTTAGCCTGTATTATGTTGGGCTTGGAGTGGTAGCCAGAGGAGATGATATAGGGTATGATATATAGCGGTTAAAATGAATAATGAGACGCGAATCGTTATCACGGGTATCGGTCTAACTGCGCCAAACGGAAACAATCTCACAGAATTTCGGCAGAACTTGCTCGCTGGTAAATCAGGAATTGGGAAGATCGAGACCCATTATATGGGTGAGGTCATAGCAGGTATCTGCCATTTTGATCCGCTGAAGTATCAGAAAAAAAAGAAGTTCGTCGCGGAACGCGAGCAGGTTCTATTGCAATCTATTGCGCTAATGAAGCGATAGCTGATTCGAGATTGGCCCTCACCTCTATTGATAAATCGAAAATTGGCATTTATCTCGGGGTTACCGAACATGGTAACGTAGAAACCGAGAATGAAATCTATAACATCAAGCAATTTGACTATAATGTAGATTTTTGGTCCCACCATCATAACCCAAGAACTGTGGCCAACAATCCAGCCGGCGAAGTCACCTTAAATATGGGAATTACCGGTCCGCATTACACTCTGGGAGCCGCTTGCGCTGCTGGCAGTATCGGAATAATACAAGGATTACAAATGCTTCTGCTTGGTGAAATAGACCTGGCCCTGGCCGGCGGGGTTTCAGAGACACCCAATACGTTCGGTGTATTCGCTGCTTTTAAGAATGAAGGAGCGCTGGCGAGCCACCCGGATCCCAGCAAGGCATGTCGGCCTTTTGATAAGAACAGAAACGGTATTGTTGTATCTGAAGGTGGCTGTATTTGTGTTCTGGAAAAATTAAACGATGCTCTGGAGAGAGACGCTCGGATTTACGGCGAAATCGTGGGATATGCCATCAATTCTGATGCATCCGATTTTATTCTTCCAAACCCACAAAGACAGGCTGAATGCATGAGGTTTGCTCTTAAAAAGGCAGGCATATCTGCGGGCGATATAGATATTCTTAATACTCACGCCACCGGGACACGCGAAGGCGACAAGGCTGAATGTCAGGCAATCAGAGAGGCATTCGGTGCTGACTCAGATGTATATATAAACAACACTAAAAGTTTTATCGGCCACACTATGGGCGCCGCCGGCGCTTTGGAATTAGTGGGGAATCTGCCGTCATTCGATGATAATATAGTTCACCAGACTATCAATATAGACGATTTAGACCCGGAGTGTTCTTTTAAAAACCTGGTAATAAACGAACCCAGGAAGGTCGATAAAGTCAATTACATTTTGGATAACTCTTTTGGTATGCTGGGCATCAACTCCGCTCTTATCGTGAAAAGATACGAAAAATAAACACAAGGTAACAATTTGCACTAGAGGGAAACATATGAAAGCAGAAAATATTCGAGCCATGATTTTAGAGGTCATTCATCAGATTGTTCCGGATGAAGACCTGAGTAATCTCAAAGGTGATGTCCGCATACGGGACCAGATTGAAATGGACTCAATGGATTTCCTGGACATCATGATGGAGTTGCGGAAGCGTTATGGTATCAAAGTGCCGGAAGAAGACTACATGAAATTAGCCACGCTGGATGGTTCTGTGGCTTATTTAGAGCCTCTGATGAAACAGTTTTAGCAAATAGGATATACTATCTGGACCGTTTAATTAAAGAATCTGAGATTCAACGATTTTCTCCCCTCGAGGAAAGGGGAGAAAATCATCTTTAGGGCAAGCATATGAGTTACGATGTCCTCATTATAGGTGCAGGAATGTCTGGTCTCGCCGCCGGCATTAGATTGGCTTACTACGGTAAGAAGGTCTGCATTTTAGAAAAACATCACCGCGTCGGGGGGCTGAATTCATTTTACAGCCGTGATGGGCATAAATTCGATGTTGGTCTCCATGCCATGACCAATTATGTCCCCAGGGGCATCAAATCAACGCCACTGCCCAAGCTGCTGCGGCAGCTAAAGCTACAGGCTGAAGATTTCGCCCTCTGTCAGCAGCTTGGGTCGGCGATTAAATTCCCAGGTAAAACACTCAGGTTTAATAATAACTTAAACTTTTTTACTCAGGAAGTAAACGAAAATTTTCCGGCGCAAGCCGAAAATTTCCAAAAGCTGCTCAAGACTATCTCCGAATATAATGCTCTGTCTCTGGATGCGAGACCCCTGTCGGCCCGCAAAGTCGTGAGTTCGATTATTTCCGATCCTCTCTTGATTGATATGATTTTTTGCCCGCTCATGTTCTACGGTAATGCACAGGAAAACGACATGGAATTCGGCCAGTTTGTTATCATGTTCAATAGTATTTTCTGCGAGGGTTTCGCCAGACCCCAAGATGGGGTACGGCACATCCTCAACGTATTGGGCAAGCAATATGAGGAGCACGGTGGTGAATTGAGGCTGAAATGCGGGGTGAAAAGCATTCGGGTTGCTAACGATAGAGTCGAATCAATATTGCTCGATAGCGGTGAAGCGCTGAGGGCTGATAATATAATATCGTCGGCCGGTTATGTTGAAACCATGAGGCTTCTGTCTGATTATAACCCCAATAGATTTAAATATGACGTAGGGCAGCTTTCCTTCATAGAGTTTATCATGGTACTGGACAAAGAACCTGCTGAGATGGGTTATAATACTACGATCGTATTTTTCAGCAACGCTGATAAATTCAATTACAGAAGACCGGATAAACTGGTTGATGTCTCTAGTGGCGTTATATGCTGCCCTAACAATTTTCAGTTCGGAACCCCATTGTCTGAACCTGTAATCAGGGTGACTAATATGGCCAACTTCGATCTCTGGAGCAGCCTGGACAAGGAGGAGTATAGAGCCCAAAAAGCTGCCTGGCTTGAAACTACACTTAAAGAGGTAGTAAAATTTGTTCCAGATTTTCGTGATTCAATAGTCTATTCAGATATATTCACTCCTAAGACAATTTATAAGTATACCGGTCATTTAAACGGTGCAGTGTACGGAACGCCCAATAAAATCAAGACAGGGAGAACCCATTTGGCGAATCTGTTTATCTGTGGCACAGACCAGGGATTTTTAGGAATCGTGGGGGCAATGCTCAGCGGCATATCTATGGCAAATCTTCACATACTTCAGAAAGGTTAGGAAGGGAAGAGTTACCGTGGGCGATTGGCCGAAGGACTTAAAGCCTGAATACGATGTAGCAGTTATAGGCAGCGGGCTGGCGGGGCTTACCTGTGCCAATATGCTGGCTAGAAACGGTCATTCGGTTTTACTTCTGGAGCAGCACCGTAAGCTCGGTGGATTGGCTACCTGGTTCAAGAGGAAGAAGGGGGAGCATATCTTCGATGTCTCCTTGCATGGATTTCCCGTCGGCATGATTAAGACCTGCCGTAAATATTGGACGCCTGAGATCGCCAATATGATTGTTCAGCTCAAGGGAATCAGATTCGACAACCCGCAGTTCTCCTTCACTACAACTTTCGACCGTGAGGACTTTACTCGCATCCTTCAGGACGGGTTCAAAATACCTCGAGAGAATATCGAGGCATTTTTCAATACGGCGAGAGACATGAACTTCTACGATGACCAGACCATGACGACCAGGGAGCTTTTTGAAAAGTATTTTCCAGGCCATGACGATGTTGTCCGTATGTTAATGGAGCCGATAGCTTATGCCAACGGGTCTACCCTGAATGACCCGGCGATAACCTACGGTATTGTGTTCTCCAACTTCATGAGCAAGGGCGTTTATACTGTTCGGGGCGGGACGGATAAATTTATCGGCGCAATGGAGGTTGAGCTTAAGAAGAATGGCGTTGATATTTATACCAGTTGCCCCGTGGAAAGAATTATCGTCGATGATAAGAAAGTTACAGGAGTTGTGGCAAAGGGTAAAACAATCAAATGCAAAGCGGTGGTCTCCAACGGCAATCTGAAATCGACCATTCACAAGTTAGTAGGTGACGGGCAGTTTTCGGAAAGCTTTATGGAAAAGGCAAGAGAAGTACGCCTGAATAACAGCAGTTGCCAGGTCTATATTGGTATCAAAAAGGGTGAGAAAATCGACTATATAGGGGATTTGCTTTTCACATCAGTTGCAGAGAAGTTCGATTCCGTAAAGCTTCGCAGCAAAAATGTTACCAGCCGCACTTTCTCCGTCTATTACCCTGAGACAAGACCTGGTTCGGAAATGTACTCGATTGTTGCTTCCACCAATGCAAACTACGAAGACTGGGCGAATCTGTCCGAGGAGGAATATCTCTCCTCTAAGAAAGAGCTAATCGAGTCGACACTCGATGCTTTAGAAAAATATATCCCTGGAGCCCGGGAGAAAATCGATTGGGTAGAAGCTGCTACACCCAAAACATTTCAGCGATATACGCTTCACGAATGTGGGGCCTCTTTCGGTACCAAGTTTGAGGGATTGAAAGTAAGTATGGGGCTTCCTGAAGAGATTGCGGGCCTTTTCCATACCGGCTCGGTGGGAATTATCATGTCCGGGTGGTTGGGTGCGGCTAACTATGGAGTAATTGTTGCGAATAATGTCGATAAATTTTTAACGGCCTGATTTCGTTTTCGGGAGCAGCAGATGTATGATTTCAAAGGGCAGACTGCCATTATCACCGGCGGCACGCGAGGGATAGGCAGGAGTATTGCCGAGGGCTTCCTGAAAGCCGGGGCTCGGGTTATTGTCACCTACTCATCAAACGAATCTGCTGCGGCGAGATTCAAGCAAGATAACAGTCAGTATGCTGAGAATATCGACGTCCAGAAATGCGATGTGGCTAAGTATAAAGAGGTTGAGAATTTTTTCGAATACATAGATAAGAAATACCAGGGCTTTGAAGTACTGGTCAATAACGCAGGCATTCGGAAGGATGCTGTCTTAGCCATGATGAAAGAGTCGGATTGGCACGATGTTGTGGAAGTCAATCTCAGCGGGGTCTTCTACATGTGCAAATTTGCCGTGATGAGCCTGATGCGAAAGAAATATGGACGCATTATCAATATAACATCTCCTTCCGGTAAGTACGGATTTGAAGGCCAGGCGAACTATGCCGCCTCGAAGGCAGGCCTTATAGCTTTGACTAGAACATTGTCCAAGGAAGTTGCCCGGCGGGGCATTACGGTCAACTGTGTTTCACCGGGATTCATCGCAACCGAGTTAATCGATGACCTTTCTAAAGAGCTGCACGATTCTTATATAGCCCAGATACCATCCAAGAGGTTTGGTAAGCCTGAAGAGGTCGCTGCTTGCGTTCTTTTCCTGGCTTCCAGAGAGGCGTCATATGTTAATGGCTCTACACTCGAGGTGACCGGAGGTCTATAGAATGGAGCAGATATTAAAGGCTATCCCGCACCGCCCGCCGTTTCTTTTCGTAGACAAGGTCGTAGAGATGACGGATACGAAAATCAGGGCGATAAAGAGGATAAGTCCGGATGAGCCATTTTTCAAGGGGCATTACCCCGGGAATCCCATTATGCCCGGAGTTCTCATTTGTGAGTGCATTTTCCAAACGGCGGCGATTCTGCTCTCCAGCATCTTTGGAGGCGCTGGTGATAACATCCCCGTGTTGACCAGAATCAGCAACGCCAAGTTCAAGAAAATGGTCAAGCCCGGGTCTGTCCTGGAGATGGAGACTGAGCTCGTGGAAAAAGTAAGTAATGCGTTTTTTTTGAAGGGCAAAGCATCGGTCGAAGGTAACACTGTGGCTACAGTTGAATTCGCCTGCAGCCTGGCCAAGCCCGAGGGCTAACTTCAAGAAGTAAAGGAAATGATATGGACTTTTTAGGTATCGAGGGGAAGACGTTTCTCATCTTCGGCGTGGCAAATAAAAAGAGTGTTGCCTTCTCTATCAGTCAGGTCCTTAGTGAAGCAGGAGCTAAGGTTGTCTATGCCGTTCAATCTCAAGAAATGAAGGAGAGTGTTGCCAGGATTCTTCCCGGTGCGGATATTTACATATGCAATGTCGAACACGAACAGGAAATCACAAAGCTGGCTGAGGACATCTCGAAGACGTATCCCGGGCTTCATGGCATCGTCCATTCCATCGCTTTTGCCAACTATGGAATGAAGCTTAAACCTTTTCATGAAACAAGGAAAAATGACTTTCTGCAATCTGTAGATATTTCCTGTTACTCATTAATCAGTATCGCTAATGCATTCAAAGACCTGCTCGATAAAAATGCCTCTGTGGTAACCATATCGATTTCAACCACCAGAATGGCAGCAGAGCCTTATGGGTGGATGTCACCTGTGAAGGCTGCCCTGGATTCAACTGTATGCTTCCTGGCTAAATCCTTCAGTGCGTTCTCTCAAGTCAGATTCAACTCAGTTAACGCCAGTCTATTGAAGACCTCGGCATCCGCGGGGATACCGGGTTATCTGGATTATTATCTTTTTGCCGAGCAGTTGACGCTGCGCAAGAAGGCCCTGGAAACCAGAGAAGTGGCTAATGCCGCCGCATTCCTGTTGAGCGAGCGGTCCAGCGGCATCAATGCCCAGGGCATTGTGGTAGATTGCGGCATGTCGGTCAACTATTTTGATAAAAATATTATTGACAAGGCGATGAAGGTTTGATGGCCGCGATGACTCTGTTCCCTGTAATTTTGCCGGTTGCTAAAGCCGGACATAAGCTATCCGGGAAAGAGAAAGTAGCCAGGCTGAGCAGAATTTCGAGAGAGGCTCTAAGATTGAGTGCGGAAAAGAGCGGGGTATTGCTCGGCGAGCTGATGAAAAACGAAGACGACGTTCCGTGTCCGTTTGATGGTAATTATTGGTCTCTCTCCCATAAGCCGAAGTACGTGACAGCAGTTGTCAGCAAAGAGTTGATCGGCATTGATATTGAAGAAATCAGGCCCCGGTCTGAGTCTATCTTCAGCCTTGTGGCCAGCGACGAAGAATGTGAGCTGAGCCGGGACAGGTCCTGGCATACCTTTTTCCGCTATTGGACTGCAAAGGAAGCTGCTCTGAAGGCTGTGGGTATCGGCATCGGAGGCTTAAAGGCCTGCCGTATAATCTCGGTTCCGGATGAAAATCATATTGTTTTAAACTATCGAGACCGCTTGCTTCGAGTCGAGCAGCTTAGCTATAAGAATCACATTATATCTGTGGTTAAAAACGACAATCAAGTTGAGTGGGTTATTGCAGATGATTTAAGAGGCAGTTGAATAATGAGAAGCTGTAGGTTTATCTTGGACTAAAGCACTAATGTGATGACCCCCACGCTGAATCCAGAGGCACCGCCCACCAGAACGATCTTGCTTCCGCTCTTCACCTTGTTTTCTTCCACAGCCTCTGCCAGTGCAATAGGAATACTCGCTGCCGCAGTGTTTCCGTATTTGGTGATAGTGTACATGGTTTTCTCTAGAGGCATGCCGCCGATTTTCATAAGCCTCTCGGTGATAGACCGCGTGACCTGATGCGGCACTACCAGGTCTACGTCCTCATTTTTCCAGCCGGTTTCCTTAATCAACGATAGGGCGGTAGGAGGAACGTATCTCAAAGCCAGCTTGTTGATACCGGCACTATGGGATACGAAATAGACCTGTGAGAGGTCGAAAGGACATAGTGTCCCGCCTCCTTTGATGGTGGCAAGCTCCCAGGCGGAGCCATCCGAGGTAAAACAGGTTTTGCGGATGCCGTATCCCTGTTCACTCTCGGCTTTGAATACAATGGCTCCTCCCCCGTCACCCAGGGTGAAAGCCGAGAAACCAAGTCCGAGCTCCTCTATGGTCTCGATATCCCAGTTAACGAACTTGGAAAGCACCTCGCCCGCAGCCACCAATCCTACCCGGCAGCGTCCTGTTTGCATAAAGGAGTCCATAACATCTACGCCGTTAAGGAAGCTGTTGCAGGCGTTTTTGACGTCCAGCACATGAGCATTTGTGGCATTCAGCTTTTCTTGAAGAATATTTGCTGTGGCTGGCTCGGCGATATCGTGTGACGCTGAGGCGAAGATGATTATATCGAGGTCTTCGGGGGTCACGCCTGCCCGCTCTAGAGCTACCTTGCTGGCTTCATAGGCCATATCTGAGGAAACCTGGTTGTTGGCCGCATATCTTCTTTCTTTAACGCCGCTGATCTTCTCTATGCTGCCCATGGGCATATTGAACTTTTCCTCGAATCCGACCTTTTGCTCGATATATTCGGAGGTTACTACATTATCCGGCACATACTTCCCCACGCCGGCGACCACTGTGGCAACCCGCCGCTGGTGAATCAAAACCTCGGGGATGTGTTTCCCTACCTCTGTGATTACAGTATTGAGTCTTTTCGAAGAGGCCAGCATCTCGGGGACTTCTTTCTTAACCTCTGCTACGACATCCGATGTAACAATAGAAGCAACTCGCTGGTAAAAATCTATGGCGGGCTCTAGTTCAGGGACTTGCTTCTTTATATCAGATATGACCTCTTCTATCTTCTTGGATACCTTGCTGACAGTTCCGTCTTTTTTGGGGTGCTCAAAGCGCTCGCTCATCTTCACGCCTCTCGCCATGTATTGCTGATAAAGCTAGATTATATTGTCAGTTTGCGAATATGTCAAGAAAAAAGTACCGGTACAGATATGTTACTAAAGTTAACCAAACCTCCCGATTTATTTATGTAATATGCCTTCCCAATTCGGTCAAATCGGTGAGCCTTATGCATATGAGCTAGAGGAAGACTATGTTCTTCTTTCTATTTTCTATGTCATTGCAAGGCCATCCAAAGGAGGCCGTGGCAATCTCATCGCATCTGCCCTGAGTCAACAACAACGCAAATCAGTCATTGTTTTGAAAATAGAAGGATGAGTAAATGTCATTCTGAGCTTTAGCGAAGAATCTCGTATCCAACTTCACACTATAGTCCGAGATTCTTCGGCCGTCCCGATTAGTCTGGACTCCTCAGAATGGGCATATTAGTCAGAAATGTGTGCTTTTCATCTCTGGAATTAGCTTCGCATTGAGCGTAGTATAAGACCATAATAATGAAACTGGTTTCATAATGGTGATGATATGACTCAAAAAAACACTGTCC
>DAOUMT010000167.1:0-21046 GCA_034409195.1 Dehalococcoidia bacterium | reverse complement strand
GCCAAGGCTATATCCATAGGTTAATTGCAGTACTGCAATGATTGTTAGCATTGATAATAAGATACAAGCATTAATGACCGTGAGGAGGTAAATGAATATGAGCCCTGAGAAATTGCCGAAAGTAGTTTGCTATGATTGCGTCAATCGGCATCATTTAATAGCAAGGTGCCCTGTCTGTGCCACCGGGACACTGATGACAACTTGCTCAGATGACTTCAACGGCGTTACGGAAACTAATTGCACGGAGTGCAATGAGCCTGTGGCCCTCTATGTGCTTATGAAAGAGCGCAGAGCCTGGATACTGGCTCAATCCATAGAGATGATAACCAAGCGCGTTACTTAAGAGCAGGCCGTAGTACTCTGTTTATATTCACTTATAGCGCAGTTAGTAATTTACAGGAGTGGACTGAGACTGAGGATGGTCTCTTCCGCTCCTGTTTGGTGATAAGAACTCATCGGCTCACAATCTACAGTCCATGCCAAAAATACGACAATCCATCGTTACCCCTAAAATGCCAAAACCGTTGAGAATAGTAAGGCAACATTATTCGAGATGTGGTGGGGGATTAACGCGAAGAAGTGATAGGCGAGTGCTATAAAAATTACTATTTGGGGTATGACATGGACTTTAAAAAGATTTATAACTATTTGAGTTTCAAGGGTACTGAAGAAACATTACGTAGCTTTTTTTTAACTTTATTAACCATCCAAGCTACAGCCGGTATTGGTCTCATTTCAGTAATAGTTTTGCTTAAAAAATCTGTAATATCTGACTTCAGAGGGCTTATTATTGCTGCGCTCTTGCTTCACGGTATAGCAATGGCGTTTGAAATCGGAATAATTATAAAACTTGAATGGTTCAAAAGACAAACAGTAATGATAAAAAGCCGACAACCCAGAGAAATAATTGAAAGCCGATGGATTGATATTACCTTACTTGTTGCTTTATTCGCATTTTTTGGCTTAGTAGCCTTTCTTGTTTTAGTATTAGGACTTCTTTAATGAGGAAAGGTACTTTAAATAAACAGAACCGGATAGGGAATAATATAGAATACAAAACCAGCCAAGATTAATTAGAACACCTGCTCAGGTTCTCTCCCACAGCTTCCATTTTACAGTGCTTATGAGCTATGTTATAATAACTAACTTATTGGATTAACGGGGTGATTGTATGATAGAAAAAGAAAAGAAAGTTGCTACCGTACGCGAATATCAGCTTCATGAAAAGGACAGCGGCTCAGCCGAGGTGCAGATTGCCCTGCTCACAGCACGCATAAATCAGTTGACCGAACACCTGAAGGTTCATGAGCACGACCATCATTCCCGGAGAGGGCTCTTGAAGCTGGTAGGCCAACGACGGCGTCTCTTGACGTACCTTAGCAATAATGATGTGAAGCGCTATCGGCAGTTGATAGCGAGACTGGGTCTCCGCAAGTAGGAAAAATTCCTCGTGGGGCAATAGTTAGGGAGGTTGTACTTTGACGACATATTCTTTCCAAAGAGTGATCGGGGGAAAGCCCCTGGTCATCGAAACAGGCGCACTTGCCGGGCAGGCTAGTGGCGCAGTCACAGTTACCTACGGTGAGACTGTGGTCCTGGTTACGGCTTGCATCAGCACCGAACTTAGGGAAGGTCAGGATTTCCTGCCGCTCACTGTAGATTATGAGGAGAGGCTTTACGCTGCAGGGAAAATCCCTGGCAGCTTTTTCAGGAGGGAAGGCCGGCCTGGCCAGGAAGCTGTGCTGACAAGCCGGCTCACCGATAGACCTCTGCGGCCGCTTTTCCCAAAGACTCTGCACAACGATGTTCAGGTCATTGTAACTGTTCTCTCTGCAGACCAGGAGAACCCCCCCGATATTCTGGCTATCTGCGGAGCGTCCGCCGCGGTGGGGATCTCCGATATTCCGTTCGGGGGCCCGGTGGCTGCTGTGCGCGTTGGTTACATAGATGACGAATATGTGCTGAATCCCACTTTTACTCAGCTTAATCAAAGCAGGTTGGATTTAGTTGTGGCGGGAACCAAGGATGGAGTGATAATGATGGAGGCAAGCGCTAAAGAAGTGACTGAGGATGTGGTGCTGGGAGCCCTCAAGTTTGGGCAAGAGGCGTTGCAGGAGGTAATCAAGCTTCAGGAGGAGCTTATTCAGGCCTGTGGCAAGCCTAAATTGGAGTTGCAGGGAAAAGAGTTAAGCTCGGAACTGCGGGAGACAGTTTCCGCTATGGTCCGAGACAAGATAGGTTCGGGTCTTATCTGGAAGGACCGAACTGAGCGAGAAGAGGTTCTGGCCAAGCTCGAGGAAGAAGCTTTAGAAAAGTTGGGAAGCAGCTACTCTCCTCAGGAGATTAGTAATGCTTTTGATTTAGGATTGAAGCAGGTAATAAGGGCTCTAATTTTGGACAAGGGTATTCGCCCCGATGGCCGCAGTGTGACCGATATTCGCCCGATTACATGTGAGGTTGGACGTCTACCCCGGACTCATGGTTCGGGCATGTTCACTAGAGGACAAACGCAGGTGCTGACTATCGCCACACTCGGTTCACCAGCCGAGGAACAGAAGATAGACAGTATCGGCCAGGAAGAGACAAAGCGATATATGCACCATTACAACTTTCCGCCGTTTAGCACTGGCGAAGTAAAGCGTTCCCTCACCCCGGGACGCCGTGAAATCGGACACGGGGCGCTTGCGGAAAGGGCTTTAGTGCCTGTTATTCCCGGTGAGACAGAGTTTCCTTACACTATTCGTCTGGTCTCCGAGGTGCTCAGTTCTAACGGCAGCACTTCGATGGCCAGCGTATGTGGCAGCACTTTGTCGCTGATGGATGCCGGTGTCCCCATCAAGGCGCCAGTGGCCGGGGTGGCTATGGGGTTGATGACGGCGGACGATGGGAGATATGTCGTGCTTACCGACATCGAGGGCCAGGAGGACTTTTTTGGCGATATGGACTTCAAGGTAGCCGGTACTGCGGAGGGGATAACGGCTCTTCAGTTGGACCTTAAAATTAAAAAAATAAGCCCTGAGATTATGGAGAAGGCACTCAGCCAGGCCAGGGTTGCTCGTATGTACATCCTGGAGAAGATGAGAGAGACCATTAGCGCCAGCCGCCCCGAACTGAGCAAATATGCGCCGCGGCTGACTAAAATAACTATAGATACGGAGAAAATACGAAATGTGATTGGCTCCGGTGGCAGAACTATCAGGTCGATAATGAGTGAAACGAAGACCACTATCGATGTAGAAAATGACGGGACTATCCTTATTGGTTCGCCTAACGAAGAAGCCACACAAAAAGCTATAAGGATTATCGAGGAATTGACCCGAGATGTCGAGGTGGGCGGGATATACAACGGGCATGTGACGCGGGTAGTCAATTTCGGCGCGTTTGTCGAGATACTTCCAGGCAAAGAAGGATTAGTCCATATCAGCGAGTTGGCTGACTATCCGGCCCCGAGTGTTGAGGATGTGGTTAAGGTTGGTGACGAGATAATGGTCATGGTCACCGAGATCGACCGTCTCGGCAGGATAAACCTTTCCCGCCGTGCAGTGTTTCAAAAGCAAGCCCAGGTGCCGGGCGCCCCCCAAGGCACTGAACAGGGACAGTCTCCAGACTACCCCTTTAGAAAACGCACAGAGTCTCGGCCTGTGCATCGCCATCGTGATGAAGGCGAGCGCGAAGGCACAAGACCACCCAGGGAGCGACCCAGGGGCGTTCCTCACAAAAGGCCGCCTGCCAGCAGGTAGGCTGCTCAAAGCAGGGATAAATCGAGGAGCAGATGGAGCGGGTAAAGGTTTTAGTGCACGGTGTACTGGGAAAGATGGGGCAAGAGGTGCTCAGCGCTGTATCTCGTGATCCCGAGCTTGAAGCAGTGGCTGGAGTCGACGTAAAGGCTGGCAAGAAAGAACTCCTATTGCCTGACGGGGCGAGTTCGATTCCGTTATCCAGAGACCTGGAGACAGCTCTTAAGGGTTGTCAAACTGGTGTTCTAGTGGACTTCACTAATGCCGAGGCTGCGATGCCTGCAGTGCGGACAGCGGTGGGACACGGTATCGCTGTCGTTGTCGGAACTACAGGGTTATCTGACGCGGATTTAAACGAGATAGAAAGCCTGTGCAAGAAAAAGAAAGTAGGGGCGGTGGTGGCGCCAAACTTTGCCATAGCGGCGGTGGTGATGATGCACCTGGCGAAGGTAGCGGCCAGATTTTTCGATTATGCTGAGATCATCGAGATGCACCACGAGCATAAACTGGATGCTCCCTCTGGGACTGCCATAGCTACGGCAAGGGATATGGTACAAGCCAGAGGCAGCGACTTTATTTATACCTCTGCTAAAAAAGAGAGCATTGCCGGCACCCGTGGTGGTGATTTGGGGGGTGTAGCGATTCACAGCGTACGGATGCCGGGGCTGCTTGCGCATCAAGAGGTTATTTTGGGCGCAACGGGTCAGACGCTAAGGATACGCCTGGACCAAATAAACCGGGGGGCCTTTATGCCAGGGGTCATCTTAGCGATTAAGAAGGCAGCCGGACTTAAGGAGGCGGTTTTTGGTCTTGATAAACTTCTGGGCCTTTAGGGGGAGCATTGCTAATAAGAAAGTACCGTATTGCTATCATCGGGGCTACTGGTTTAGTGGGTCAGGAGTTCATCAAGATTCTAGAGCAGAGGGATTTCCCCCTATCATCAGTCCATCTTTTTGCCTCCGATAGGTCGGTAGGGAAGAAGCTGTTTATCAATCATAGGGAGGTCGAGCTAAAAGAACTCACACCTCATTCTTTCGATCCGGTAGATATCGCCTTCTTCTCCGCTGGTAACGAAGTAAGCCAGCATTTCGTCCCCGTTGCAGTTAAGCGGGGCACGGTGGTGATAGATAACAGCGGCGCTTTCGCGATGCATGAAAGTGTCCCTTTGGTAGTTCCTGAAGTCAATCTCGAAGACCTGGAGCATCATCGAGGTTTAATAGCTAACCCGAATTGATCTACTATTCAGATGCTGATGGCTTTGCACCCGCTGCATAAAGCTAATTCCATCAAGCGAATCGTGGTTGATACATATCAATCTGTGTCAGGTACGGGGTCGGCTGCCGTTGATGAGCTCAATACTCAGGCCAAACTGGTTCTTGAAGGCAAGAGCGCTGTGCCTCATGTTTATCCTCACCAGATTGCCTTCAATCTGCTCCCCGAGGTAGATGTTTTTTTAGATGACGGATATACTAGGGAAGAGTGGAGGATGCGTGTAGAGACCAGGAAGATACTGCATGATGATAATATAGCTGTTTCTGCAACGTGTGTCCGTGTGCCGGTGGTTTTAGGGCACAGTGAGTCAATCCATGTTGAGCTTAGCGAACCTATGAGCCCTGAAGAGGCGCGCATGATTCTGGCGGATTCACCCGGCGTAAAAGTGTTGGATGACCCATCTGTTAGCCTTTATCCTTATCCCTGGTCTGTGGTCGGCTCTGACGATGTTTTTGTAGGTCGCATCCGTCGCGATACTTCTCACGAGAATGGGCTGGTAATGTGGGTGGTCGCGGATAATGTGCGCAAGGGCGTTGCTCTTAATGCAGTACAGATCGCTGAGCACCTTATATCTAAGGGATGGATATAAGGTGTTTCAAGGAGGTGGAAATTGGTGGAGTTAGGTCGTCTTATCACGGCAATGGTTACCCCTTTCGATGGTAAGGGAGAAGTAGATTACAAGCAGGCTAAAAAGCTGGCTTTGTCACTGCTTAACTCAGGGAGCGATGGCCTGCTTGTTTCAGGGAGCACAGGTGAGTCGCCAACTCTCAGTAAAGAGGAGAAGCTGCGGCTTTTAGCTGAGGTAAAGTCGGCAATAGGCAATAGAGGAGCAGTGGTTGCTGGCACCGGTAACTACAATACTAAGGAGAGCATAGAGCTGACCAGGGAGGCAGAGAAAATCGGCGTTGATGCTGCCCTGTTGGTTGTCCCCTATTACAATAAGCCTACGCAGCAGGGATTAAAGGAGCATTTCAAGGCAATTGCGAAGAGTACATCGCTTCCCTGCATTCTATACAATGTGCCCAGCCGCACTATTACCAGCCTCTCAGCGGAGACTGTTATAGAGCTCAGCCGAATAGATAACATCGTCGGATTGAAGGAAGCAAGTGGTGATCTCGTGCATACAGCAAAGATACTCGATGGGGCAAAGAAGGATTTTTCGGTCTACAGCGGCAACGACAGTGACACCTTACCTATGCTTTCCATAGGGGGCTATGGAGTAATCAGTGTCGCTTCGCATCTAGTAGGAATTCAGATGAGCGATATGATTTCGAAGGCAGTCAGCGGCAAGGGAGCCAAGGCTGCCGCTATCCACCACAAGCTATTGCCTTTGATGAATGTCCTTTTTGTGGTGGCTAATCCTATACCTATTAAATACGCCCTAAATTACGTGGGATTCAATGTAGGTAAGCCGCGTTTACCTCTTACACCGCCGGATGAGAAGTCGGCAAGAGCAATTGAGGATGTGCTTAAGGGGTACAAAATAGATTTACCTTTGAGGTAGATACTAACCAGGCCTAGTTTCAGTCAGCCCCTGGAGTGCCCAGGGGCTTGTTTTTTTGACTTCTACATTAACCAACTGCCCGAGGCAATCAGCGCTATTTTCGAAGAATACCAGCTTGTCTGTCCTGGTGCGGCCATACCATTTACCCTTCTTTTTCCCTTCTACTAGGACTTCGAGGGTATGGCCCAAGAGTCTGGCATTGATCTCGGAGGCTATTTTGCTCTGCAATTCCTCGACCTGTTGCAGCCGCTTACGCTTTTCGGAGAGGGAGATGTTGTCCTTAAGCTTTTTCGCTGCCGTCGTGCCAGGCCGCACTGAGTAGGCGGCGACATGAACAGTATCGAATCTGAGGTCGGAGAGGAGCTCGATGGTTCGCCGGAACTGCTCTTCGGTTTCCCCTGGAAAGCCTACGATGACATCGGTAGAAAGCGCGACCGTGGGGACGGTGTGACGTATTTGCTCGACCAACTGCCGGTAAGACTGCACGGTGTAGCCTCGCCCCATTGCCTGCAGAATTTCGTCGTCGCCCGCTTGAACCGGAAGGCTGATGTGCTCACAAACCTTTTCCAGAGAGGCCACAGCCTGGATAAGCTTCGGGCTCATATCTTTGGGGTGGGAAGTCAAAAAGCGAATCCGTGCCAGACCTTCGATAGAATTCAGTTCCCGCAATAAATTGGATAAGCCTGGTTTCTCTGGGAGGTCATGCCCGTAAGAATCGACATTTTGTCCCAGGAGGGTAACCTCTTTCACTCCCCGCGCCGCGAGGCTCTCTACCTGGCAGCGCAGCTCAGCAATAGAGTGGCTCTTCTCTCTGCCCCGACGGTAGGGCACGATACAATACGAGCAGAAGTTATCGCAGCCCTCGATGATGGTTACGAAAGCTGTCGGTGAAAGTGGAGATGTAGTGACGCTGTCCGATCCCTTCGGGGCCCGGGCTTTCGCCAGTTCCAGGAGCTCGTTAAATTGCCCTGGCTTCAGGAAGAGGTCAACATGGGGGAAACGATGTTTCAGTTGGCCAACGCCTGAGTCGACCATACAGCCGGCGAGAGCTACTACGGTATTCGGGCTAAGTCTTTTGAGCTCTTTTAGCGAGTCCAATTTACCGAGAACACGGTTCTCGGCGCTCTGCCGCACTACACAAGTATTTAGCACTATGAGGTCAGCCTTCTCTATCTCAGGAGCAGACTGGTAGCCCAACCTCTCCAGGCTTGCTGCCAGTTGCCCTGAATCTGCCTGGTTCATCTGGCAGCCAATGGTCCAGATATGATAAGAAGCCATGCTATTCATTACTCTTGGAAATAATTCCTCCTTAATTATATCAGATATACCTTCATTGTCAGACCGAGTGCAGCTCGTTGGGTTGACAAGAACCGAAGCAGTAGCCTAACATTCTGTGATGTCGATACTCTGCAGAACGATGGGACACAATAAAGCAGGACAGGTAATATGTTTTTCAATACGCTCAAGTCTTTTTACAGTGCTTTCGGTTGTCGAACTTTCAAGAGAATGGACAGGAAATATGCCTGGCCCGAGACCGAATTTCTAATCGAGAACGTTCCCAACGAAGTATGGGGGGAAGTAGGAGACAGCCTTACTAACTGGGTTTATCAACAGGGATTTTTTGCAGCTTTGATAAAGTGTTTCGCCAGGAATGAGTCCTTGAAGATAATCGATTTTGGCTGTGGACACGGGAAACTGGCCCCTGTGAGTGTATTTTTTACCCACCCGGAAGGAGAGTACCTGGGAATAGATATACAAGAGAGCTACATCAATTATTGCAGGCGTAAATATGCACAATTGCCGAGAGTTAGATTTCACGTTTCAAAGGATTACAATCCTTTTTATCCTCAACAACAAAATGGTGTCGCTGAAAGTAAATCTTATGGTAACGACTGGAATATACCCCCTGATTCCACTGATATTGTGATGGCACTCTCTGTTTTCACTCACCTCCAGGAAGCCGACGCCTTCGGGTACATCAACAGAATACATACCATCATAAAACCAGATGGATTGGCTATCTTAACCTGCCATATTGTTGAGGAGCCGAGGACAGAGCCGGGATTTATTTTCAACTACAATCCCTTTCTGGTCAGCTTATTTAAATTTACCACACCGTTGCCCGGCAGCTGCAACTGGTTTACCTGCAACGCGGAATTACCTGAGTCAGGTGTAGCTATGAATATGGCAGGGCTGAATAGCCTGATACAAGGTAAGTTTAAGATTGAGCTTATCATAAGAGGTTCTGCAACAGGGGGTAAGGACCCGTTTCCTCAAGATGTCGTGGTGTTAAGGAAATTAGCCTCACCAGGTGGTAAGGTTCAAAATACCACTGATTAGCCGCCCTGGAATCTTTTGAACAGTCTGCAGATTGCCAAACATACCCAGAATTTCAAGTCTTTATCTTTGTCTCTTAGAAGTTTTAACTCAAAAGAACCGTCGTCTCGTTGCCGATGCTTTAGCCAGTTCAGGGCATTATCTATATCTGGATTGTCTCTGGAAAAGCCTAACAACGAGAGCGAGTCGAGCGCGGAGACTATGTCGGTAAACCAGAAGGGGGAAGGAAGGCCGTGATCGTTTTTTCTGATGAAAAAATTTGACTGGCGGAGGGAATGGGATTCGAACCCATGAGGGAGGTTTCCCCCCCTAACCGCTTAGCAGGCGGCCGCACTAGACCACTATGCGATCCCTCCTACCTCTGCGTTATTATAACCACAAAAGTAATTTTTTCCAACCATTAAAACATGAAGATAGGGAGATGGCTTGTCCTGCTGTTTAAGCTGGAAGTCCTAATACTCAAATTTGCCAAATGTGAGAGGTAAAGTTAAGCTAAATGTAGAAAATTGCTTAAAAATAGCACTATTAGGGTCTTGAAAATATTGTGGAAAGAGGTTACAATCCGCCAGGTTAAGAAGTCCAAGATTTTGTCGAGGGAGTAATGGTATACTATCAGTTAAGTGAAAAGGTCAAACTGAGACGGCATCGCACGAATGAGGCTATCGCACTGGCTATGCAAAGCCGGTGGGAAGAGGCTGCGGCTGTTAACAAAAGCATAATTGAGATGTTCCCCGATGATGCCGATGCTTTTAACCGTTTGGGCAAAGCATTAACTCAAATGGGGAAGTATGCTGAGGCCAAGGAAGCTTATGGACATGCGCTTGAGATTGAGCCTACAAATAGTATCGCCAGGAAGAATCTTGACCGATTGTCACATCTCAGTAAAGCCGGGCCCGGGCAAAAAGGAGGGAAGCAGGTTAGCGCACACCTCTTCATCGAGGAGACTGGGAAAACAGAGGTGACCAATCTCCATCAAGTCGCTGCCCGGGAAGTAATGGCGAAATTGGCTGCCGGTGATCCTGTCTATCTTAAGGCTAAAAGACAAAGGCTCGCTGTGGAGAACGCGGACGGTGAGTATATTGGTGAGATTGAACCTAAGCTAGGCCTGCGACTCATTAAATTAATGGAAGGCGGCAACAAGTATACGGCAGCTATTGCTCGCATCTCGGAGGACAAGGCCAAGGTAATGATCAAAGAGGTTTATCAGCATCCCAGCCAGGCGGGACGCCCTTCATTTCCGACACGAACCGCTGATGATTTCAGGCCGTATGTCAAGAACACTCTGCTTAAGTATGAACTAGAGGATGACGAGGAAGGTTTCGAGGAGGAGCCTAGGGACTGGGAGGGGGAAGAGCCCATGCGAGAGGATGCGGCTCAGCTCAATGACGCCGTCGCGTTTTCAGACGAAGATGGCGGTGAGAGTGAGTTTGGAGTGGGGGAGAAGTAGAAACTATTCTGTAGTCAATAAATAAAGGAATAGGTAAGGGGAAAAGCCGAGACAACGTCTCGGCTTTTCCCCTTATTCTATGCCCAAATCAAGCTATTATCGAGAGAGCTTTACCATCCGCTGCTTGTCAAAAAACTCTGCTTAGTATATACTGTTCACTGTCATTCTATGGCGGGAGGTGGCTCTAGTGGAGAACATCGTTTTCCCCAAGTGCCAGAAGTGTAATACTGGCGACCTGGTGCCTCTATCAGATTTCGGAAGCCAGGGGGCTCCCATCCACTACAAGGTCTGGGTTTGCACAAATCCTGAATGTGGCTTTAACATAAAGATCCGAAACGGCGATATCTATGTTAACGAGCCGATATTGAGCGGAGCAGTGCACAGCAACCGCTATCGCTAACAACAAGAGCCGTTTCGTTTTTAAGGGTCTTGCTGGTCGATATTTAAAAAGGGGAAGTTTTACCTTACTCTAGGTAATCCTTTAATTTCTTCGATCTGCTGGGATGACGTAACTTTCGAAGCGCTTTAGCTTCGATCTGGCGTATACGCTCCCTGGTGACTCCGAATTCTTTCCCAACCTCTTCCAAGGTGCGACTGCGCCCGTCTTCAAGACCGAATCTCAATTGGAGCACCCGACGTTCTCGCGGCGTAAGGGTGGAAAGTACTTCCTCGACTTGATCTTTGAGTAGATTGAGGGAAGCAGCCTCGACCGGGGGCATGGTCGAGCGGTCTTCGATAAAATCACCCAGGTGGCTATCTTCTTCTTCTCCGATAGGCATTTCCAACGACACCGGTTCCTGAGATATTTTGATAATCTCCCTCACTTTTTCAGGGAAGATCCCCATTCCTCTGGCGATCTCCTCTGAGGTTGGCTCGCGACCAAATTCTTGTGATAAGCGCCTACTCGTTCGGATAAGTTTGTTTATAGTCTCTACCATATGAACAGGTATACGAATGGTGCGGGCTTTGTCGGCGATATCCCGGGTGATTGCCTGGCGGATCCACCAGGTGGCATAGGTGCTAAATTTGTACCCTTTTCGATAGTCGAATTTCTCTACTGCTCGAATTAATCCTATATTCCCTTCTTGAATCAGGTCAAGTAGTGACATGCCCCTGCCAATATATTTTTTTGCTATGCTGACCACAAGGCGAAGGTTGGCTTCGATAAGATGGCGCTGCGCTTTGGCTCCTTCCTCTTTTATATGTTCCCAGTAGTCTCGTAGTTGGGATCCCTGAAGTTCTATATTCTTGCGTAGGTCGGGCTTAGAGAGAAGGTTATTTAGTTCGGGGAATGAACTATTCCCAATGATCTGGAGCAATTCCGCGGGCAGAATAGCTATGAGTAGCGAAAAATCCTTCAATGCCCGTTCTACTTCTCCCGGGTCGGTAGCAATTTTTTCAACCACTTCTTTCACCAGTTGCTGCTGGATCTCGTTATCTATAGCATTGCGTAATTTCGGATCAGAAACCAGTTGGCTCACGCTGGTCGGCCGCTGCAGATTCAGTGCTTCTTGTATAGCGCTGACGAAATTAGAAGCCTGACCCAGTCTGGTTGACAGGGCTATTGCAACATCGGTACTAGAAGGTAGCTGTCCATTCTTGTTTAACCACTCCTCTTCAATTTTCTTGATGTATTTACCCTCTTCCATCCTCCTAGCCAGTTGCTTTTCTTCTTTTGCGCTGAGCAAGGAGACCCGCCCCATCTCGCGAAGGTACATCCTGACGGGGTCATCGATCATCTCCTCGAGTTCCAGCCCTGTCTCCTCCAGCTCTTCAATTTCTGGTTCTGCCTCCCATATATCAGCTTCTGTAGGTTCCTCAGACAAAAGCCCCAGCTCGTCCGTTGCCTCAGGCTTACCCTCGGCGAGGGGTACAAAGACATCGTCCTCACGCTCTATTTCCTCAGTGAGCTTGGGCACAGAAGCGAATATGTCGTCTCCGTGGCCCACCGCTGCTTCAGAATTGGGCACGGAGGCGAAGATGTCGTCTGTTTTTTCCTTGGAGACGAAGATATCTTCTGGCAACAGATCACCCTGGTCATAAAGAAATTCCTTGAGCTCTTTAGATTCGTCTTTCATTGGTCCTCTCTATGGTTGGAAATTATCTGCACTGTGTTTTCAAAGCTCTCCTTCAGCCTCAAGTTAATCTCCACACCCCTTTGTTGCAGGGCGGCTATGTCTTCACTCCTTCCCTCAGATTCAGCATCGGAAAGAAGTGATTCCTCCTGGATTTTCAGGTTTAGCAACCTCCTCTCATCCAAGCGGCGTATGCAATCAGTCAAAGCCTTTTCCCAGTCCTTCTCTTCTGCAGGAGGCAGGACCTTGGTACACAGCGCTTTAGCATGCTCCTGAAGGTCGATATTGCTAATTATAACCAATAATTCATCTGGGTTTAAGGTGTTGCTCCAAGCCATAAATATCTCTCTGTTCTCACTGCGTTCGAAGTGTTCAGGTTCAAGCTCATTCGCCTTATCTCTTAGCTCAGGATGTTGAAGTAACAGGCAAAGGCAATATTCTTCGAGCCTGTCGCCGAAATATGCAGGAGTAACAGGCTTGTTTTCTGCCTTGGAAGCCTTTTCACTCCGGGTGCGATGCAGGCGGGCAGCCATTCCTATGAGCGTCTTTTCGCTAACTCCTAATAAGGTGGCTAGCTTACCCAGATAGAACTCTCGCTGTACGTCATCCTCCAGCTCCGCGATCAGAGGCAGTAGCTGTTCGCTTGCTCGTGACCTTTCCTCAGGCTTGGCCAGGTCCGCTTTGGATGCAGCAACGGCCAATAGGTGGTCCATTAAAGGCAAAGCATTGTCAACCAATTGTTGCCATGATTGTGGGGCTTCTTTTATAACCAAATCAGGGTCCTTGCCCTGGGGAAGGGAAATTATTTTCATCTCGGCTCTGAGTTTAGAAGTAGTTCCTAACCAAGTTGGCATTTCTAATCCTTCTCGTTCCAGGGAGCGTCGGGCGACCTCTATAGCACGCAGGGTTGCGGCATCGCCGGCAACGTCAGGATCGAGGGCGAAAGCTATACTCCGGGCCAGGCCCTTTAAGACTTTTATCTGCTTCTCGGTAAGTGCAGTGCCCATTGAGGCTACAACATTGGTGAAGCCGTACTGGTGAGCGGTAATTACATCCATATAGCCCTCAACGATAACTGCCAGTTTTTTTTCTTTAATAGCTCCTTTGGCTCGGTCTATAGCATAGAGAATGCTGCTTTTATCGAATATCGCTGTTTGCGGTGAGTTTAAATACTTGGGCATAGAATCATCTAAAGCACGGGCACCGAAGCCTACAACTCTTCCTTTGATATCCCGAATAGGGAACATCAACCGGTGGCGGAAAAGGTCATATACTCTGCCCTCTTTTTCTCCTATCAGTCTTACCGCCAGCAGTTCTTTCTCGCTATAGCCCCTCTCGATGAGATGCTTCTTAAGTCCCTCGCCAGGGCTGAATCCCAACTGGAAGTTATCAATCGTTTCGGAATCGAGCCCCCGCTTCTTCATCGCATAATCACGCGCACCTTGAGCCGCCGGAGAGTGAAGCAGCAAATCATGGTAGTACTGCGCTGCAGTCTCATTTATCTGGTAGAGCCTGTCCGTGAGCTTGCTCTCAACTGCCTCTCTTTTGCGCTCGAGCGATACACCGGCTTTGTCAGCAAGCATTTTCAGCGTTTCACCGAAGTCTGTTCCTTCCTTTTTCATCATGAAGGAGAACAGGTCACCTCCGGCACCGCAGCCGAAGCATCTCCAGGACTGGCGTTCAGGGAAAATGAAGAAGGAAGGGGTTTTCTCCTGGTGAAACGGACAAAGCGCCTTAAAGTTGCGTCCAGCTTTCTCCAGCTTGAGGTAGCTGCTGATGACGTCTACTATATCCAATCTTTGTTTTATATCATCAATGGTGCTCATTATATGAACCCCGGTAGTTGGAGGTTAAGGCGCCTAATTCGCCGGCCAGCCTCATGGCGTAGTTATCGGTCATTCCGGCAATATAGTCAACTGCCCCACGCTCCGCATCGTCACTATTGGCGAATTCCCTGGGTAGTTTATCAGGATTATTTACAAAATAATAATATAAAAAACGGACAATTTGTCTAGCCCTTTCGGTTTCTTTTCTTAATATCTGGACCTCATATACCCTCTGAAACAAGAATTGGCGCAGGCTGTTAGCTGCTTCCAAAACACCGGGGCTCATGGTAATTATCGGGGTTTTCTCGGCATCGTCCAGCCCGGTAGCAGGCCACGACTGGTCAATGATATCACAGACCATAGTATCAATCCTTTTTGAGTGCGACTTTCCCAGGATAACTATAGCTGGTTTAGGCAGGTCACCTTCGGTGATAAGCCCTGCCCTGAGAGCGTCGCCGATGTCATGATTGATGTAAGCTACGGAATCAGCGAGCCTGCATATTTGAGCCTCCAAGGTAGTCGGAGGGTCCCACATATCACCGAGTATATCTTGCTTGCTGCTCTTAGAGTGTTTAAGGATGCCCTCTCTCACTTCCCAGGTCAAGTTCAGTCCCTTTCCATCCTTCTCCAGGCAATCGACAACTCTCAAGCTTTGCTCATTGTGTCTGAAACCCTTAGGATATAGCTCATTGAGCACTTCTTCTCCCACATGTCCAAATGGGGTATGCCCCAGGTCGTGCCCAAGTGAGATAGCTTCTGCCAAGTCCTCATTCAAATTCAGGGCACGGACAATAGAGCGGGCAATCTGGGATACTTCCAGCGTATGGGTGAGCCTTGTGACATAGTGATCACCTGGAGGGGCGATGAATACCTGGGTCTTGTGTTTCAGCCGTCGAAACGCTTTGGAGTGGATGATGCGGTCACGGTCTCGCTGGAACTCGGTGCGCATCGGAGAAGGCGGCTCTGCCTTTGCCCTGCCCTGGCTCAGCTTGCTTTTCGCCGCATATGGCGATAAGCTTTCCTCCCTCTCCTCCAGTCGCTGGCGGATCTCCCCGTGTATCATAAAACCCTTCGTTAGCTATGTCGTTTTGGCCAATCTCTGCTCAGCAGCAGCGATGATCTCCCTGGTTTTTTCCAGTACATCCGGGTTCACCGAAACCGAGGTGATCCCCCATTCCACAAGCTTTTCTGTGAGCTCAGGGTAAACCGAAGGTGCTTGCCCGCATATGGAACTGGTGACTCCTCGTTTTGCGGTGGCCTTAATGACCCTTTCAAGAGCCATGAGTACCGCTGGATCTCGTTCATCGAATTGCTCGGCTAGCTTCTGGCTATCTCGATCTATACCCAGGATAAGTTGCGTCAGGTCATTGGAGCCGATAGAGATGCCATCGATTCCTACATCGAGGAACTTATCAATGAGAAAGACATTTGATGGTACCTCGACCATCATCCAGAGTTTGAAGTCCTGTGACTGGTGCAGCCCCTCGGCCGCTAATAAATCTTTGGCTCCAGCCATTTCGGCGGGAGTGCGCACGAAGGGAATCATAACCCATAAATTCTTATACTTTTCCCTTACTTGCTTGATGGCTTCTATCTCAAGTTTGAAGATGTCGCGTTCTCTAATATAGCGTGAGCATCCCCTATAGCCCAGCATCGGGTTCTCTTCGGGCTCCTCGTACTTTTGCCCTCCTTTAAGATTTCGATATTCGTTGGTCTTAAAATCTGTGGTGCGATAGACAACCGGTCGGGGATTGAACGCTTTAGCAAACGTGGTTAAACCCTGGGCGAGTTTGGCTGCAAACTCCTCACCCTTTCTTTCCTCAATCATGTGTCTGGGGTGCTCTCCGATTTGTGCGATCATGAACTCGGCCCTGAGAAGGCCCACCCCATCGACGTCGCGGGCAGCTATCTTCTCTGCCAGCTCTGGCTCTGCCAGGTTTACATAAACTTTGGTACGGGTCTTGATCTTAGTCTTAGAAACTGGTGCAGCGGTTTCTGTCACCTTGACTTTGACCTTGCCATCGTAGACTTTTCCTCGCGAGCCATCTACGGTTACTACTTGATTGGATTTCAGCTTCTGAGTAGCATCACTTGTGCCTACAACGCATGGAATTCCCAGCTCTCTGCTGACTATGGCAGCGTGGCAGGTTCTACCGCCCCGGTCAGTAACAATACCTGATGCCCGTTTCATTGCCGGGACAAAATCAGGGGTAGTCATCTCTGCTACCAGAATATCTCCCTTTTTCACTGCATCTATTTTGGCGGTATCCAGGATGATCTTAACAGGGCCGCAGCCAAGTCCAGGCCCTGCCGGGGAGCCGTTCAGGATAATCTGGGCTTCTGATAACTCGATAACTTGTTCCGTTTCGAGCATTTTTAGAGTGGTAATGGGGCGGGTTTGAACAATGTAGAGTTTACCTGCTTCTCTGGCCCACTCAATATCTTGGGGAAACTGATAGAGTTTTTCTATCTTTGTACCGAGCTTCGCTAAAGCGACTATTTCTCTGTCGCTGAGTTTCTGTTTACCCTGAAGCTCTTCTGAAATCGAGAGCTGAACGTTGGTCTCCTCAATATTGGTGTTGCCTTTAGAGTTCTTCGTTAGCTGCCATTCTTGCCTCGCTATCATCTTGTGTATTATAGAGAAGTTTTTCTTGTCCACCAGATAGAGGTCAGGGGTCACTCCGCCCGAAACGACGGCCTCACCCAGACCGTAAACGGCTTCAATGGCGATTTTCTCATCATTGGTTACAGGCTCTCTGGTGAACATGACGCCGGACCTCTTTGATTGCACCATACGTTGTACTACCACAGCAATCCCCACTTTGATATGGTTGAGTGCATGCTGCGCTCTATAGAAAATGGCTCTAGGCTCAAAAAGGGAAGCCCAGCAACCTTGTACAGCGGCGACGACTTCCCCTTCCCCTTGAATATTGAGAAAGGTGCGCTGCTGTCCGGCAAACGATGCTTCGGGGAGGTCTTCAGCGGTAGCCGAGGAACGTACTGCGACCAGCCCTCCCAGCTTCGCATATGCTTCTTTTATCTCGTTTTCAATATTCTGCGGCATACTGGCATTGGTAATTAATTCTTTAATTCGTGTTGCGGATTTCTCGAGCTTTTTGCTATCTTCCGGGTCCAATTTCTTCAAAATCTCCTGGATCTTGGCACGGAGTCCCGATTCATCGAGGAAGTGAAAATAGCTCTTGGTGGTAACTATGAACCCGGGAGGCACCGGGATCTCCAAGTTAGTAAGCTCTCCCAGGTTTGCTCCTTTTCCTCCGACCAGGGGTAAGTCTTCCTTGCCGACTTCCATGAACCAGACGACGTTAGCGCGTTTCTTTTTCATAATAAGCCCCACTCCAGCTCTTTATTGAATTGATGGCGAAGCCTGACCTGATGACTTGGAGACTCCGCTATTATATCATGCTAGCTAAATAATAAGTCAAGAAATCTTTTTACCGCCCGAGCGCCGCTTTGCGACCTGACTCCAGTCTCCCCAGACAATCTTCTCTGCGTCTTTAACCAGGTCTTTCTCTTTAGCAAGTTCGCGGATCTTTAACAGGGTCGCATTAACCTCCGGGGTGAGAAATACCCAGGCTGGACCTGATGGTATCCAATATGGTGAGCTGATACGCATTACCTGGCTATTCTTTTTGTTGAGATAGATCCCGAATTTGTTGTGTTGCATCATAGCCTCCTGTCAATTCTTTCTTGATGCTTCTTGAAGCTTGAGCACAACTTCATTAATAGCTTCATCAGGGGTAGAGGCACCTGCGGTAACACCGATGTGCCGTCGCCCTCGCACCCAAGATGGATCAAGCTCTGAAACTGTCTCGATGTGATGAGTTCCAACACCTGTGTCTGCGCAGATTTCGGCAAGACGTTTGGTATTGGCGCTATCCTTGCCGCCGATTACTATCATCAGGTCTGCCCTCTTGGCTAACGCCAGAGCTGCCGCCTGATGTTTGCGTGTTGCATCGCATATAGTATTGAAGATGCGTAGCTCGGAGAACTTAGCAGTATCAGAGGCTATAATTCCGCCAACGAAGTTAGCGAAGCGCTCTTTATTCTGGGTGGTTTGGCAAAGGATACCCAAGCGTTTAGGCTGGGCGGTGAATTGAGGAATCTTCAGGGAGGCACTTGCATTCTTCCCGGCCCAACCGAGGACAGCTTGCACCTCTGGGTGAGAGGCATCGCCGAAAACCAGCACCACGAATCCTTCTTTGCCCAGCCTCTGGGCGACGACCTGAGCTTTGCGCACAAAGGGGCACGTAGCATCGATGACATCGAGCCCTCGGGCCTTTATTAACTTCATGACCCCGGGTCCTACACCGTGAGAGGCAATAGCAACGGTATCACCTCGTATTTCGTCTAAATTCTCTGCGATGCTCACTCCGCACTCTGAGAGCCTGTCCACGACCTGGCGGTTGTGGACAAGAGCGCCCAGCGTCTGAAGCGAACCACGTTCCTGTGCGGCCTTCTCCACGAGATCGATTGCTCGTCTCACCCCGAAGCAGAACCCCATGTCGGCAGCCTTTTCAATTTTCATCGCTGCTCCCCATGTCGTCGGGGACATTGAGGCTATCTAGATAGGTGCTAGGCAGAAGCTCAGCAATGCGCTTCATAATCAAGCTGGAGTGTTGGTTTAATCCGGGACGATTCAGTCTGTTGTTATCGCCTGAAGGAAGGATAAAAGAACGGCCGATTCTCACAGTAATACGCGGCCGGCGTGCAATAAAGCCTAGTCCTTTGACCTGCTCGCTGCCGCTGATGCCAACCGGAACTATGGGAACGCCGGAACGTGCGGCGATGAATGCAGTGCCGGGTTGCATTTCCTGCAAGTGGCAGGGGAAGCTCCTTTTCCCTTCAGGGAACATGCCAAGCACCTGTCCTTTATTGAGCAACCCGAACGCGTGACGAAGCGCCTCCCTATCCAGCTTATCTCGCCTTATGGGGAAGGCTCCGTATGCGCGTACTACGATCCCCATCAGCGATGGGCGGAACAACTCTTGTTTAGCCATAAAAGTTATCCTGCGGGGAACACTAGCGCCAAGTAAGGGAGGGTCTACGTAAGTCATATGGTTGGCAACAATTATCAATGGACCCTTCCTGGGGACATTCTCTTTTCCTTCCACTCGCCACCTTGTAAGTGCGATGAGCAAGACTTTCATGGCGGCATTAGCAGCGTAATAAAATAGTCTCATTGGACTAATTATGTTTGATAACGCTAGCAATTTGCCCGCGCCTGTTCTTTATCAAACCGAGCCCAGTCTATAAATTATATCTCATGGTGAGCGTAAGCGCAAACCTTAGCGAGGCCGTTTAAGCCAGAAAACAGCGGCTAAAAGGGCTGCCCCTATTAAGAAGAGTGATACAGGGATTATTGTAGGTGTCCGGGGTGGGGTTTGGCTGGCTGGTGGTGAGATTGTTGGGTTCGGTGCTGGCGTGGGCTCGGGTGTGAAGGTGAGAGCGACAGTAGCAGTGGCAGTAGGTGTGGATGTCATTGATGGTGTGGGCGTAACAGTTAGTGTTGATGACGGTGATGGGGAAGGTGATGATGATGATGGTGGTGTTGGTGATGGCGATGCTGCTGGCGTTGGCGTCTCTGTAGCCGATGATAATCCGGAGCCTGGTGAAGGAGTTGAATTGTCTACGAAATCGCTGGCCAGATTTGTATCCAGACCGGCAGGGCGGCGCTCCAGTGAATGGCCTTGGGGCACATGACTGCAAGATGGAGACATCATAGTGGTATCGTCGCCGTAACAGAGTGAGTCGATAATCTTCCCTGTTGGGTCTGTCAGGATGAGGCGATCTCCAGTGTTGCTTAATCCGTTGCCTATGCTGCCGTCAGCCATAAATGCTATGCTGCCGCTGAAGCCGGGGAAGTTGGTGTAGAAGTTGGTTCTAGCGGCAACCACAGCAAAGCAGCCTGGAGGCAAAGACAGAGAGCCGATAGGGTCAGACTCATAGTTGTCGCTGATTCTCCAATCGGTTAAATCTATTAGCCGACCTGTACGGTTGAGCAGTTCGAACCACTCAAAAGCCATGTCTGTACCCTGTTGCGGAGGGTCATATTGGACCTCGTTGATTACGACATCGCCTTCATCTGCCGGAGTGTTGGTAGGTGAAGGGGTGGGCGATGGTGTAGGAGTCGGAATAATTGTAGGCGTCGGCGTTGATGCAGTGGTTTGTGTAGAAGTAGGAGTTAAGGTGGGTGTGGTTGTGAGTGTTGGAGTAGGAGTTGAGACGGGAGTAGGCGTCGATGTGGGTGTAAGAGTTGGGATCGGCGTCGGTGTCGATGCAGGCGTCGATGTTGGCAATGGTGTGGGTGTGGGGGTTGGCGTGGGCATGGGTGTAAACGTAGGAGCAGGAGAAGGTGTGGGAGCTGGGCCGACAAAACAGAAGTCATCGAAGTAAACAGTGGCAGACTGCGTAAGGGTATAAACAGACATCACTGCCTGGGCGCGGGCAGAGTGGGCGTTGGCAGGAGCGGTGTCGGTGACGGTGGTAAATTGATATTCAGAAGAATTGTAGGTTAATATTACTGAGCTATTTTTAATTGGGCCAAGTATTTGCTTGAATCCATCTTCATCTTCATACCAGGAAATTTGCAGATGAATCGAAGTATATGGGTCGGGGGCATTTCTTATGGTCCATCCGCTGAAGGTATAGGATTCTCCGGAGACTACATGTACCACTTGATATATAAGACTCTTAGGTGGAGTGCTTTCAAGAGCGCCGGCGAAGCTGCTATCGTGCACCGGTGAGGCTACCTGCGATAAGTCACCGCCGTAACATTGCCATCCTGTTGTGTCTTCTTCGAAGCTCGGGTTTGTGAGTAGATTTGGGGC